>NZ_JADNEM010000039.1:0-25501 GCF_015552275.1 Holdemania sp. 1001302B_160321_E10
TCTTCTACCGCTTTATCGGCAAAATCGAATGACACATCTTGAGATACCCAACAATATCTTTAACTAAGGGAAACGGGTTTGAATATGCCGGATATCACGCTGTTAGTGCCGCTGGCTCAGGCGCTCGATGTGAGCGTGGCGGAGCTGCTGGAATGCCGGAGAATTCCCCAATCGGAACCGATGAGCGCCAATCAGGTCGACAAGCTTGTAACAAAAGCGATAACGATGGGCGAGGAAGATCCGCAGCCGCGGAAGCAGCGCCGTCAGAAAAACGGTTTGCTTCTCCTGCTTTGTCTTGCGGTTTCCGCGGGAGAAATAGGGATGCTGCTGCACTTTCATCTGGTTTCTTCCAGGATGTTCAATGATTTATTACTCGTGGAGCTGCTCAGCGTGATCTTTGGCCTCTATTTTTGTCTGTTCGCGCGGGAAAAACTGCCCGCCTATTATGATGAGAATAAAATCAGCAGTTACAGCAACGGCGTTTTCCGAATGAATCTCGTTGGAATTTACTTTAATAATCGCAACTGGCTGCCGATCATGAATGCCGGCCGCAACTGGGCGCTGGGTTCACTGGTGCTGATGCCGGTGGTGTACGGGTTTCTGATGCTTCTTTTCAATGGGGATCCTTGGCCTGTGAAGATCGTTCTGCTTCTGATCTATCTTGGAGGATTGTTCATCCCGATGATCTACGTGGGAAGGAAATATGAATAAAAAGCTTTTATGATTCGTCAGCGATGCAGTTGCCGATATTGCTTCCGGTTTGTTTCTGGTCTGAGGGAAGGTGCTTATAAAAAGCGATGGCGCTCACAAATCGGATATCCAATACGCAAAGGGTCAGAAATCGAAATTTTGAACCGCTCTATTCCTGCCCGCTTGCTATGGCTGATCAGAATATGAAAATAAAAAACTCCCGACGATGAAGTCCGCCAGAAAGCGGTCGATTCCCCAAGAAGGAATTATTTCAAAGCCGGGAGTTTTTATCACCTGATCCTGAATTTCAAAGGATTGCCGGAATTTACCAAATGAAGAAGCTTAAAGTCTTTTAACAGTGAACTCAGAACGCCACTTCTTTCTTGATAATCTGCGAAGTCATGCGGTAGAAAATCAGATAGAAGATCGTGAAGATCACAGCGCATACGCTGACGCAGGCATAGGTGAAGATCGGATTTGTCAGTTTCAGCGCCACTAACAGCGTCTGCATCAGCGGCGTCGCGAAGCTGGTGTGAATCAAAGCGGTAATCAGCGGCAGGAAGAAGACGAGCATGACCTGACGGTTGATCGTTGCGGATACCTCCTGTTCGTCCATGCCGACTTTCTGCAGGAGGATATACTGTTCACGATCGTCCATCGCTTCCGAGATCTGCTTGAAATAAATGATCAGCACGGTCGCCGTTAAAAACAGAGCGGAGAAGAACACGCCGACAAATAACAGTCCTCCATACATGCTTTTGAATTCCTGCCGGTCGTAGTCAAGGCAGGTGGCAAATTGAACCGGAACGCCTGATCCGCGGACACGTTGGTTCAACGCCTCGTAAAACGCCGTGCGGTTTTCCAATGTGCCGCTGTAATTCACGCCGATCCGCGTGCTGGATTCCCATTCCCCTTCCTGCAGATAATCCTGAACCGGCAGCATCGCCGCTTCATCCGCGAAGACCAGGAATAACAGCTCGCTGGAATCCGATGAATTCGTGCCGCCGCCGTTGTTGTATTTGCGCTGAGTGAACGGCGTGCTGCGCTGGATATCGCGGACCGCATAGGTTTTTCCATTGATCGTTAATGCTGAAAGATGAATCTGATCGTTGCCCGTCAGGATCAGAAGCTCATCACTTTGCAGCGCCGCAACCTGACCGGTAATCCGCTGGTAGGTATCGCTCTGAATCAGAAAGATATCGTTGCCATAGTCGATCACCGCACTGCGGAAACCGACGAGATAGTCGTTGTTGGTAAATGTTCCCAACGTAGAACCAATAAGTTTGGAATACGCTTCGCCATAGCTGTAAATTTGGACATCCTCCAGTGTGACATGATGCGTTTCGGCCAGCTCGGCCGCAGCCGCGGTGATTTCATCCCGCTGAGAGGAAGTCAGTTCCTCGCTGAGCGTGTAGGTCAGATCATCCGGATTGGATTCTGACAACGCATTATCCTCGCCGAAAAACAAAGCTGCGCAGCCGCCCATCGTCACTAACAACATCGTGCTGAGGATGCAGATCGTCGTCAGGCTGGAAGCATTCCGGCGGATCCGGTGGGAAAGCATCGACACCGCGACGAAGTTGTCCGGCTTGTAATAAAACGTTTTCCGCTTTTTCAGCCAGCGCAGAAAGAATGTCGTGCCGGATTCAAAGAGAATGGAGGTCGCGAAGATGACAAGCATGCAATCGAAGAAAAAGACCATCAACGCGGTAAACATATTGTTGGTGAACAAGGCGACGGCATAGGCCACGATCAGGCAGATCAGGCCGAACACCGTCTTAACGGCCAGTAAACGCACCGGTTTATCCGCCTGTTTTTCGCTGTGAAGCAGCTCGATCGGATTGAGCCGATGAATCTGAAACAGTGAAACGGCAGTGGTCGCCAGAAACAAGCCGATAAAAACAGCGGCCGTCCAGCCCAGCGCAGTCCAGGAAAAGGCGTAGGGCAGACCGTTGGGACTGTTGAGTATCCTTAACAGGATCATCCAGATCAGGCGTCCGCCGACCAGTCCCAAAAGGAGTCCCAATCCCAAGGAAGCAAGTGTTTGAATCCAGTTTTCCCAACATAAAATCAAGGAGATGTGTTTCTTTTCCATGCCCAGAATCGTATATAAGCCCAATTCCTTTTTCCGCTTTTTTAAAAGCATCTGATGGATCGAGATCATAAACAGAATCGCAAAGGTTGTGATGACGAACACGCCCAGCTGGAAAATAAAGGCCAGCGTCGCGCCGCCGCGGATTTCCGGCACATGCGGATTAAACATCATCGTCATGATCAGAAAATGCAGAAACACCGTGACGGTACTGGCGATGAAAAACGGCAGCGTCACATTTTGACCGCGTTTCAGATTGTCGCAGGCCAGACGGAAAGCATAGCGGATCATAAGCTCTCCCCATCCTGCCGCGTCGCCATGGACAACGACGCGGTAATCCGGTCGTAGAAGACTTGCTGAGACTGATCGCCGCGGCATAATTCTGCGAACAGCCTGCCGTCGCGGATAAACAGCACCCGCCGGGCATGGCTGGCCGCCAGCGAGCTGTGCGTCACCATCAAGAGCGTCTGTCCCTGCTGGTTCAGCTGATCAAAAATGTCGAGCAGCTGTTGGGATGACCGCGAATCCAGCGCTCCGGTCGGCTCATCCGCCAGAATTAAGCGCGGTTCGGTAATGACCGCCCGTGCTACTGCAGTCCGTTGCTTTTCACCGCCGGAAATCTCGACCGGGAAATGTTCCAGCAGCGGTTCAATGCCCAGACTGGCAACGACCGGTTTTAACCGTCGTTCCATTTCCGCTAACGGCGTCCGGCTGAGCACCAGCGGAAGCAGAATGTTGTCGCGAACAGTGAAGGTGTCCAGTAAATTGAAATCCTGGAAGACGAAGCCCAGCTTTTCCCGCCGGAAGGCCGCCAGATCCTTTCCTTTGATCTGTTTCATGGATTGACCTTCCAGATAGACTTCACCGCTGGTCGGCGTATCCAGGGTCGCCAGAATATTAAGCAAGGTCGATTTGCCCGATCCCGACGCGCCCATGATCGCGACGAATTCCCCGGCTTCTATGGAGAAGCTGACTCCGGCCAGCGCACGGCACGGTTTACCTCCGGCGCGGGTGTTGTATACTTTTTGAATGTTCTCTGCTCGCAGCAGTTCCATTTTGCATCCCTCATTTCTTTCATCTGATCCCATTTTATCGCAGCGCTGAAATTCGCTCCATCGACTTGACGAACAATTTCCCGGGCAATCGAACATTTCTGTCACGATGCGCAAAGGAAGGAATCAGCGATAGAAAAACAGATCGGGAGAGGGGAAGATCAGATGAACCTGCGTACCTTTCTCTTTTTCGGATTCAAGATGCAGCTTGATATTGAGCGAATCGGCGGTTTTCCGGCAGAGATAAAGCCCGATCCCGCTGGCCTTGAAGTCATGGTGGCCATTATAGCCGGTATAGCCCCGCTCAAACAACCGTGCCTGATCCGCGGCGGCGATGCCCCGGCCGGTATCGGCGATGATTAAATGCGGTGTCGGATCACAGCGAAACGTGACGCTGATCATGCCGGCATCAGTGTATTTTAAGGCGTTGGACAACAGCTGTTCCAGAATGAAGCCCAGCCATTTCCGGTCGGTAATAACAGGTTGATGAAACGGCGTGAAGTTCAGCTGCAGCTTTTTCAGGATGAATGGCAGCGCCTGCTTGCGGATCACTTCCTGGCACAGCTCGCCCAGATCACACGGCTCTAAAATCAGATCCTCTTTCAGATTTTCAATCTGGATCGCTTTCAGCGCGGTCTGTGCATACTGTTCCGTCCGCATCAGCGCGAGCTTCATTTCATTGAGATGACTGGCGGAAATGGTGTCTTCCGGCTCGAGACTTTCAAGAATCAGGCTCAGTGAAGCCAGCGGCAGTTTAATTTGATGCATCCACATCGTGACCAGCTCTTCCCGCTGTTTCTGTGCGGCGTTTTGCTTTTCCTTTTCTTCCGTCAGGATGACGCGCTGCTTCAGGATCAGCTGTTGATAGCGCAGCTCCAGCGGGTCACGCGTTTCCGGCATTTCTTTTTCCAGACTGATCCACGCCTCTTCCAACGCTTCCAGCTGCCGCTGCCGACGTTGATAACGACGATAATCCAGCGCGGAAATCAAGGTCAGCAGCGTCAGGACGATCAGGGCGGTGTAGCCGATCGAATCCAGCGGATACCAGTAGAGATATTGCAGGAAGGCGTAGATCGCCAGCACGATCCCTGTCCACAGAAAAAGAAACGAGCGATGACGCAGATAGCTTTTAAGCATGAAGCAAATACCCCAGTCCCTTGCGTGTTTCGATGCAGTCGTCGATGCCCAGCTGTTCCATTTTCCTGCGCAGCCGGTTGACGTTGACGGTCAGCGTGTTCTCATCGACGAAGCAGTCGTTGTTCCATAGCTTCAACATGATCTTTTCCCGGGATACGACTTTATTTTTATTTTCCAGAAGCAGCTGCAGGATTTTAAACTCATTCTTGGTCAGCTCGCATTGCCGGCCGTCTTTGCTTAAGGAAGCGTCGGCGAGATTGAAGACGGCGCCCTGAAACTCCATCAGCGTTCCCGAAGGCTCGTAGCTGTAAGCCCGGCGCAGCAGCGCCTGAATTCGGGCGACCAGAATTTCCATGGAAAACGGCTTGGTCAGATAATCGTCGCCGCCCTGATTCAACGCCATGATGATATCCATGTTTTCATTATGCGAGGACAGAAAAAGAATTGGTACCTTGGATAGTTTGCGGATTTCCGCACACCAGGCATGACCACTTTTCCCCGGCAGCGAGACGTCCATGATGATCAGCTGCGGCTGCACGCTTAAAAAATCCTTGTCCAGCTGATCAAAATCTGTCGCCGCTTCGCAAGGATAGCCCCATTTAGTTAAATTCTCCGAGATCAGCCGGGCCAGGCTGGCGTCATCCTCAATAATCCAGATCTTATTCATATCAGACCCTCCTTCATCTTCCTTATTATAATTGAAAAAAGGCGGGAATTGGAGATTGTGACAAAAATGATCGGTTGCGCTTGTTTGATCAGGCGTTGTTAAAATCAGCTTCAGTCTCGGGGTCCGAGATCAACGCCGGCGGCGCTTTCAACCGAGTTCAGCTGATTCGGATCAAAATTCACGGGCAAAATTAGAAATGAGCGTTCTCTGTCAAAGATAAACCACTGGGTCATCGGACGGTTGACGACATATTTCAAATCCGGCGCGAAGGGGGAGATTTTCAATTCCCAAAACTGATATTCTCTGTTTAAAAAATAATGACGCGGGCATCATGTTCCTGTTTTCCAGCTTGATTTCCAACTCACCAACCTGTAAAAAACCGTTAAACTGATGAAACTGATCGACATTTCCTTGTAGATGAAGATCCATGAATTCTGATGGACATGCGCCGACGCAGCGCATGGATAGTGTCTGATCGACGCAGCGCGGCCGGATGATCGAAAAGGTCTGAATGGCGAGAATACCGACGATCATCAAGCTTGCAATTCCAATCGCGGTCAGGATCCGGAACCAACGGCGGGGTTGTTTTTTCATAAAAGGGACTCCATTCTGAATTAAAGAGAAAGAAAACACGAGAATTTAAGATCAGGTCTGCCCGGCAGAACAAATAAGCAACAGTCTGTGATTTCAGCCTGTGCGGCAAATCCGGGACAATTTCGTACTTTATAACGAGATTTTGGGATCGACTCTTTCTTTAATGCTTAATTCTAGTTTATAATAAAAAGATAGAGAAAGAAAGCGGATGGCGGACAGGGATGAGGGAGAACAGAATGAATCAGGAAAAAACGAATGAAAAACGACTGCGGATTCTGAAGTCGGCTGCGAACTTGATCGCTCAAAAAGGCTATTACGGCGTCGGCCTGAAAGAGATTCTGGATACCTGCGGCATCCCCAAAGGATCGTTCTATTATTTCTTCCCCGGCGGCAAGAATCAGCTGGGCGTTGAAGTGCTCAATTATGCCTATGAGCGGATGGAACAGGGCATTCTGGCCTTGATCTTCCCGGTATCGGACAACGCGGTGGACGTGTTTGTCAAGATGGTGCATCACATTGCGGATATGCTGGAAAATCACAAGGGATACGCGACGTCGCTGGTGATCACGTTCATCGGCATCGAAGCTTCCGATATCAGCGCCGACATGGAGGAAGCCGCGAAACAGGTCTATCAGCGCTGGATTCGCTTATACTGCGATAAGCTGATGGCTTGCGGATACAGTCTGGAACGGGCCGGACACATCGCCCCGCAGATCTGCGCGCTGATCCACGGGATGACGCTTTCCTGCTGGATCCGCAAAGACACCTCGGATCTGTTGGCGCTGGAACCGGCGATCCGCGCCCTGCTTCAATGAGAACTATTCTCAATGAGGAAGGGAAACGACAGCGATAAAATAAAGCTCCGCTTTTAAATCCCTCCCTTGGGTCAGATTTTTGACTGGGGAAGTATTTTGGGCGGAGTTTTTTTGTGGAACCAAAATGGGTGGCAGCCGGAAAAAGCGGAAAAGAAGGCATGAAAAGTTCCCTGAACAGAAGGAAATTCAGGGAACTGCAATGGGATAAATCAAAGCGATCACGCTGCGGGAGTCTGCCGTTCCTGTTCAAGAAACGCCAAGAGTGAAGGCAGCGTGCTTTCGTTTACGGTGAAGAAGAAGGCCATATACCGACATTTCTGAAACAATTCGCCATCCATTGTGAACGTGTAGCCCGTCTGGCAGCGGGGGTTGCAATCGTCCGGATCGATCAGCCGCTTACAGACGGAGGCGTTGCGGATCGCTTTTTTCATCGCTTCCGGCAGCGTGCTTAAAAACGCTTCATACCGGGATATGCTTTCCGGATACAGGCGCAGCTTGACGCCACTTTTCCGGCAGACGAAGTTGGCCAGCGTTTTGCGGTTCGGCTTCAGGTAACTGACGGTGTATCCGCTTTTTGCTTCCTTGATCTCCGCCTGGCAGCCCTGATTTAACAAGGCCTCATGCAAAGCCTGAACTCCCGCTTGTTCCGCAGGCTTCAAACTCTGCTTAAAATCGTCAAAGGCGGCGCTCATTGCGCGTTGCCGGATTGAGCGCGTACCACGGGAATCCACACTTCAAAGCGGGCCTGGGATGGATCGGGTTCCAGATAAACCTCGATGTCCGGGCCGTTATCGTATTCATACCCGGAGGTCGGCAGCCATTCCGTGACGATTCTTCGTTCCAGATCCTGAATCGCCTGCGGACAAACGCCTTCCCCGGAGAAGATCGCCCACGTAAACGCCGGTACGACATACTCTTCTAACGGCGCTTCCGCCGGCAGATCGGTCGCCACGGAGATAAAGTATTTCCAGTTTTCATGCTCAAAGCAGGCGCTGACGCCCAAGATCCCCATCGGCTGAGCGTTCATCATCGCCGCCAGTTTTCCGATCCAGCCTTCCTCTGCCGCCCGGCCCCACAGCTGCGGGACGACGCTGAAATTTTCCTCGGTGTTGCTTTTCATCGGGGCGGACAAGCCCACGATCCGAAACGCTTCTTTCTTTTCAATCCGATAATTCATTTCTTCCACTCCTTTGACAGTGATCCGGAAACTGATCGGCGGGAAAGTTTTGACGGAGCAGCCCGGCTTGCGGACGGCCGAGGGGGCAAGGCCATGCACGCTTTGGAATGCCCGGTTGAAGGCGGTCGGCGAGGTATAGCCGTATTTCAGCGCAAGGTCGATGACCTTGATTTCACTCTGCTGCAGCTCGACCGCGGCGATCGACATCCGACGCCGGCGCAGATATTCGGAAAGCGGAATCCCCGCGATGTAAGTGAACATGCGCTGGTAGTGATAGCTGGAACAACAGGCGATCCGCGCGAGATCCTCGAGCCTGATTTCTTCCGTTAAATGTTCCTCGATGTAATTCAGCGAGGCGTTGAGGCGGTCAATCCATTCCATAGTTTCCAGATCCTTTCTGTATTCTTGATTGTACTTCATGCTTGGGAGAATATCCTCGCATTTTAAGACCGGAAAAAGCGAGCTGTCAGAGGTTGATCGCAGCTTTGCGGGCCTGGCGGGTGAGTTCCCTGACCGGCAGCGTATAGAGCCGGCCATCCTTGATGAAATGCGTTCCGCACTGGCGAAATTCAAAGTGCTTGTGATGACGTTCGCATTGGGCGCGCAAATCCAGAATCCAGGCGTAGTCTAACGGGCGGGCGCAGCGGTCCGATTCCCCGCCGGCGACAACCAGTTCGATCGTTTCATCACGCAGCCATTTTTCCAGATCCATCGCTTCCAGCATCGGCTGGCAGATAATATTCTTATGGGCGATCGGCAGCGTGGCCAACAGCGCTAACCGTTCATCCGCGCGGCGCTGATTCTCAACGGTACAGCCAATCGTCACATGGGGATACCCCGCACCCCAATCGTCCGGCAGACCGATGGAAAACCGTTCGATGCGCTTGGTCAGAAACAGAAAGTGAAGATCCGGACGCTGACGGATGATCTGCCAGGCCTCCGCGCGCCATGGATCGGCGTCTTCGACAAAGAAATCGGAGGAGAAGCAGACGTAGACGATCTGTCCGCCTTTCATTTTCCATTCACCGTTGGCTTTCTTTTCCAGCGGTGCGTAAAAATGCTCGCTGCGTACGACTTGGTTCGTATCGACGCCGCGGTGGGCGTCGCCTTTGTGGATATAACAATAGCGGCAGCCTTCACTTTGACGGTGACAGCCGCGCCAGGGTGTCCAGAATGCCATGATTTTCCCTCCGTGATTCTGCGGCTGATGGCCGATTGCCGGAACTCCGCAGATTTGCGCCGAATCGTTCAATTTAAAAGAAGAATCCGATTCGTTATGTTTCTCTTTCATTATGCGAGAGGAACCCGGGAAAGTAAACCGGGAAATTCAGGTTTTTCCGACGGAAAAGGGAAGGTGTGTTCCGATTGAAAGTGAGACTGAGCTGCGGCGCATCGCATCCGGAAGCGTATTTTCTCCGCTTTGACTCTGGTGAGAAAAGGGGGTTAACCGTTGCCGGCTGGAGGGGGTATTTCCACAGGATAAGGGTTGATCAGGACAAGCCGAAAATAAAACAAAGGTCTGCCCGCAGGGGACAGACCTTTTTCAATCCTGGATGTTGTGGCTTACAGCGAGCAAACCTTCATGAATCCTTGGTGTTGATGCGCTGCAATGGGACGTTTATTCGCCCAGGCTGTTGACCGCGCTGATGCCGGCCAGACGTCCGGACGTATAAGCCCAACCCTGAGCTGCGCCGCCATAGGTGACGTATTCACGCTGTTCCGAGAACAGAACGCCCAGAGAATCCGTGCCGACCGCGTACAGGCCGTTGATCGGCGTCGCATTGTCGGAGCCTAAGACCTGCATGTCGGTGTTGACGTCCAAGCCGCCGACCGTGGAGTAAATGTAGGAAGCGCCGACAAAGGCGTAATATGGGCCTTCTTCGCCGATCTTCATCGTTAAGAAGTCCGCGGCCTTGCCGAATTCCTCATCCTTGCCCGCTTCCACCGCGGCATTGTAGCGGTCGACATTGTCTTTCAAGACCGCCGGGTCGATCTTCAGCTGCTTTGCCAGATCTTCCAGCGTATCCGCTTTAACAGCGATGCCTTTTTTCACGCACAGGTCGATCAGCTCGTCTACCGGCAGAGGTTTGCCTGCGTCGATACCGCCCTGGCAGGTCAGATCGTCGTTGAAGCTGACCGGCAGACCGTTCTTCTCGACCTCGCGGAAGAAGTCGTCCGACCAGATCGTGTAGTAGCGCGGGCCGGATTTCCAGGTCTGGAAGGTGCCGGCTTCGTTGGAGAAGCGTTCGCCCTTCATGTTGACCTGTAATGCGTAAGCAGCGCTGGCCAGAGCATTCGGGAAATCGTTGAGTGAGTTGCGGCGCGGCAGCTGTGTCCAGAAGCCCACGTCGTTTTCATCGCCGACGACTTCAACCGGATATTCGTGCAGCGTGATCGGCGCGCCCTGCAAGTGAACCATCGGCGGCATTCCGATATTGTAGGTGCCGGCGCCCAGATCCAGCGCGGAACTGATCATCGTGCCGTCGTTCTGCTGCATGCCGTACATCAGCCAGCTGCCCTGCAGCGGGTAATACTGGTTGGACAGGTATTTTTCCTGCAGCGCGGCGTTGTTGGAGAAGCCGCCTGTGCCGATGATGACTTTCTTGGCGTTGATGGTGTACTGCTTGCCATCGTAACGTTCCGCTTTGACGCCGGTCACCGTGTTGGTGTCCTTGTCATAAATCAATTCCTTGGCTTCGACTTCCAGCAGATACTGGCCGCCAACCTTTTCATAGTCGGCGATCATGCTGTCAAACATTTCGCCGGTTTCTTTCTTCCAGTTGCCGTAACCCTGGCCGGTATACTGGAATTTGACGTACCAGATATCCTCGTCGGTGAAACCGCGCTGCGGTCCGCCGTATTGATAGCCTTCGCCCTCCGGGGAACCCTGGCCGTAATCAAAGCCGTGGCTGATCAGCCAGTCGACCGTCTTGCCGGATTCGTCGAAGAACAGATCCAGAAGATCCTGCTTCGCATCGCCCTTGGTAAAGTTGTTCCAGTCTTCCTTCATCGCTTTGGCGTCGACATAATCCTTGCCGCCATGGTAGGTCTTGTCGTATTCCGGGGCGTTGATGCCCATCGTGTCCGCGGTGATGCAGGAGGTGCCGCCGTATTTGCCGGCTTTGTCAATCGCCAGAACGCTGACCTTGGAGGCGTCGTTGCCATTGGCCGCGTACTGAGTTTCAGCCGCGCTCATCGCTGCCGCTGTGCCGGAGCCGCCCAGGCCGACGACTAAGACGTCGACGTCGATCGTTTCCTGCTCTGTGGATTTGGCCGGCGTCTTATAGAAATTCTTGATCGCCGCCGCCTCGGAACCACCTTCGGCCAACGCCTGGGCAACGGCTCTTTCCGTAGCCTGCTTGATGCCGGTGCTGGAACCGGTGCAGCCGGTGATCGAATCAACGGTGACCGACTGGTTTTCCAGAATCCGCGGAATCAGTTTTTCCTTTGCCGCTTCCAAAAACGGGTAGGTGTCGCCGTTGTCCAGCACTTCAATGTTTTCAATCTTGTCTTCGCTGACCGTGACCGCGACTTCCATTTCCTTCAACAAGGAGAAACCGCTGGCGGTGACGGTGTAGGTGCCGGCCTTCATCTTGGCGGCCGGGATTTCCGCGCTTGTGCCGTTGTATTCGTCAATCGCTTCCTGCACCGCGGTTTTAATCGCGGTGGATGTGATGGTTGCGCCGGCGACGCCGTCCACGTCCGCGCTGCCTGCCTCGGCGATTTTCGCCGGCAATTCCTGAATCGCCTGACCGCCGATCGTCGGCGTTTCCTCGTCGCCGACCGCCTCCACACCGGTCAGCTTACCCTCTTTGTCAAAGTTCACGGTGACGGTGACATCGCCGCCGAAACCTTTGGCTGTTTTTGTGATCGTCGCTTCGCCTTTCGAACTACCGCTTCCCTGAGCCGGTTCGTTCTTCGTACCGCAGGCCGCGGTGGTCATCATCAGGCCCGCAAGCAGAAGCGCCGTCAGCTTTTTACTGCTTTTCATCATTATTTCCTCCCTTTCTTCCTCTGCGGTTAACAAAAACTTCCGCAGATTTCGTCTGTATTCTATCATGAGAAAGAATTATCAAGGATTAAGTGAAGATTAATTTTTTGATTATTAGTTCTAATATTGAACTGTAAATGGTTATGATTTCAGATCACGCGCACGGGCCCGCCGCTTTCCGATTCATCCCTCAGGCAAGAAAATCTGATGGAAAGAATTGATTTTCCGGCGGGGGTTCACTATAATGGAACGCACAGAACAGGAGTGAAAAAATGCTCAAAGAATTTAAGAAATTTGCGCTGAAAGGCAACATGATCGATCTGGCGGTCGGCGTGATCATCGGTGGCGGCTTCAACGCGTTAGTCACGTCGATGGTCAACGATATCATCATGCCGGTGATCAGTCTGTTTACCGGCCGGCTGGATTTCACCAATATGTTCATTGCGCTGGATGGCCAGCATTACCCGACGCTGGCGGAAGCGCAGGCACATACTTCCACGATCGCTTACGGCAGCTTCATCACCGGACTGATCAATTTTCTGTTAACCGCGTTTGTCATCTTCCTGATCATTCGCTGGATGAACAAGCTGCGTGCCAGGGAAGAACCGGCGCCGCAGCCGAAGACGACCAAGGTCTGCCCTTTCTGCAAGACCGAGATTGATCTGCATGCCACCCGCTGCCCGCACTGCACTTCCCAGCTGGAAGCGGAATAAATGGACTCTGTCGGAAGCTCTCCTTCGAGGAGAGTTTTTCTTTTTTCTTACAATTTTTTGAATTCAACTTTCATCAGATTGATTTGTGGTACAGTAAACGTATTGAATCACAGAAAGAAGGCGGTTAACTTGGAAAATAAAACGTTGCTGCAGGCCTTCGAGTGGTATCTGCCCGAGGATCAGCAGCATTGGAAGCGGTGCGCCGCGATGGCGGAAAACTGGGCTGCGCTGGGAATCAGCGGTGTCTGGCTGCCGCCGGCCTATAAAGGCACGGGTGGAAAAAGCGACGTTGGCTACGGCGTGTATGATACGTATGATCTGGGAGAATTTGATCAGAAAGGGACTGTCGCAACGAAATATGGAACACGCGCGGAGTATCTTGAAGCTGTTGCAGCGCTGCATCGGGCCGGAATTGAAGTGATGGCCGATATCGTGCTGAACCACCGGCTGGGCGCGGATGCGCAGGAGGAAGTGCTGGCGGTGCAGGACGCCGGGGACAACCGGAACCAGACTGTTGCGGATCCCCGGCCGATTCAGGCGTGGACGAAGTTTACATTCCCGGGGCGGAAAGGAAAGTATTCCGATTTCACCTGGAACTGGAGTCATTTCGACGGCACGGATTGGGACAGCGATTGGAAGTACAGCGGAATCTTCCGCTTTGTCGGGAAACAATGGGATCAGGAAACCGACAGCGAGAATGGCAATTATGACTATCTGATGGGCGCGGATCTCGATCTGTCCAATCCAGAGGTTATCGCGGAACTGGACCGCTGGGGTCAGTGGTATTACGATACGGTGAAAATGGACGGCTTCCGTTTGGACGCGGTAAAGCACATGGATTTTCAGTTCTATACTCACTGGCTGGGCGAGCTGCGTCAAAACACCGGTCAGACATTGCCAGCCGTGGGTGAATATTGGAGCTGGGAACTGGATAAGCTGCGGCATTATCTGGACGTTTGCGGTCATTGCATGCGGTTGTTCGATGTACCGTTACATTATCAGTTTGTCAAAGCCGCCACCAGCAACGCCCAGTTTGACATGGCTCAGATTTTGAGCAACACGTTAGTTCAGACGGAGCCGGACGCTGCCGTGACGTTTGTCGATAATCACGATACCCAACCCTCCCAGGCGCTGGCATCATGGGTGCCGGCCTGGTTTAAGCCGCTGGCCTATGCGCTGATCCTGTTGCGGAAGGAGGGCATTCCGTGTGTCTTTTACGGTGATTTAGTCGGAATTCCGCATGACCGCATTGCGCCGGTGATGGGGTTGGAGCGAATGATCCGGGCGCGCCGGGATTACGCCTATGGTTTTCAGCGCGATTACTTTGACGACGCCAATATCATCGGCTGGACGCTGTCCGGGGACGATCAACATCCGCATTCCGGTCTGGCGGTGATCATGAGCGATGCGCCGGGCGGAACCAAAACGATGGAGCTGGGCGCGGCTCTGGCGGGCAAGACGATGCGGGATGTGCTGATGAATCAGGCGGAAATCATACAGCTGGATGAAAACGGATGCGGTACGTTCCCGGTCGGCGGGGGCAGCGTGAGCGTCTGGGCGCTGGATGAAGCCTACGACGCGCTGACGCTGACCTTATAAAGTGGATTTCATCAACGGTACAGAAAAAGTAAAACCATCGCAGGCTGCCGATTGATCGCACTGGTATCGCTTTAGAAAGTCGTGGAAAGGCTGCCCTTTCGGATTTCGGACTTTACTTTCATTCAAACAAATTTGCTTGCCGAAATCCGACCGATCGGTTATCCTGAAATCAGAAATCAGAAATCAGAAATCAGAAATCAGAAATCAGAAATCAGAAATCAGAAATCAGAAATCAGAAATCAGAAATTAGAAATCAGAAAACAGAAGACAGAAAACAGAAGACAGAAGACAGAAATTAGAAGACAGAAGACAGAAATTAGAAGACAGAAGACAGAAAACAGACCGGAGAAATCCCCGGTTCAGGAGGAATGACGCATGAATCAAGCGGAAGCGGCACGCAGAGCGATGGCCGAATGGCTGGCTGACGAACATGAACTGGGCAGTGTCCCTGAATGTTTGGAACAAACACAGGAATTTGATCTGCATGATCTGCATTATTATATCTTCCGCTACAAACCAACCCGGAATCATCCCGACTGGCTGCTGGGGGTCGCGGGCGGTTATGAAAAGGACGCGCTTGATCATTGCGGACATGTGTTCAGCGAAATGGAAGTATATCAGGAAGCAAACGCTGTCGATCAGGCGGTCGCGCTGGTTGAACAGGTCCGCGCCTATTGCATGCGGGAAGGGGCAAAGCAGGAGGAAGCAGCCGGGATCGGCCCGTTCGCCGGTTTTGTGCTGCTGCGGGAAGCGCGTTGGGATCCGCGGAAGCTGGCGGACGATTTGCGCGAAAGGTGGCAGATTGAGATCCGTGAGCTGCCGGACGATCCAGATCAGCCGCTGGTGGCCGAAGTCGACGGGATGACCCTGGCCGTCAGCCTGATGGGCGCGCCGGTTCCCAATCAGGAAGCAGAACGCAATGCGGAGAACAATTACCTGTGGCCGCAGGCTGTCGAAATGACGAAACAGCATCAGGCTCATTTGCTGGTCGCGGTGTTAGGTCGAGATCAGGCGGCGCTGATTCAGGCTTCGCTTTATACGAAGCTGATGGCCAGCTGCTGCCGGCAGGACGGCGTTCTTGGCGTCTATACGACCGGTACGGTGTACGAACCAAAGCTGTATCGGGAAGTCGCAGAACAGATGAACGAGGGCGAACTGCCGATCTACGACTGGGTGTATCTCGGACTGTACCGCAGCGAAGCGGGCATGTGCGCGTACACCTATGGGCTTCAGGCCTTTGGAAAACGGGAGATGGAGGTGCTGGACAGCGCCGCTTCGCCGCAGCAGCTGCACGATTTCCTCTATGCCATTGCCAGCTATGTCCTCGATCAGGACGTGACGCTCAACGATGGGGAAACGATCGGCTTCAGCGCCGAAGAAAAACTGCCGATCACCTGCGGACCGGGCCGGTCGCTGGATCAGACGATGCTGCAAATCCGCTATCAGCCGGCATAAAATAAATAAAAAAACGTTGATTCCCAACCGCCGGGCCAAAGCCGAAGCGGAGCGCACGGATCAACGTTTTTCTTATGAAATGGGCCCGTACAGCGAACAGGACCCTCAATGAGAAGGCAAACAAAGTGGAAACCGCAGTTGGGTTGAAAGCGTGGCACTTTGGACACGGAATGCCCTTGATTATCCATCCTTCCTGCGATCTGGCGAAGGGGTGGCGGGAAGCCTGACTTTTACAGAAGATTCAGATTTTCCAGCCGCTCCTGTTCGTTCTCCTTCAAAATCAAATCAATGCACTCCGCGACGGAATCCACAACCGTTTTCGCCTTCGCCTGGATATCCGGGCGGGCATGACTCATACAATAGCTGTGCGGGATCATCGCGAACATTTCAAAGTCGTTTTCCGAATCCCCGATCACTGCGACTTCATCCAGACCGACGCCGGTCAGTGCCGCGATCTTGGCAATCCCGGTCCCCTTGTTAGCGCCGTCTTTCAAAATGACGATCGAATACGGACTGGTCTGAATAATCTGATACCGTTCGAAGAATTTCCGCTTTAACATATCCTTATAATAATCGACGCCCTCTTCCTGCTGGAAGTGGCAGAAACAGGCGGTGATGTGCGTGTGGTGCGGATCCCGGATATATTCGGAAATCGACTCGTCCAGCACCCGCCGGCAATCGCGGATCCGGTGCTTGGGATTGAGCTTATATTCCATCGCCTGTTCCCCGAAAGGATCCTCAAAAATATAGTCGTTGTCCTGTGTGACGACAAGAAAACGATGCTCGTAGGCGCTGTCGGAGAAAACCTCCAGAAGCGCTTCAATTTCATCGTGGTCGAAATCTGTCTGATAGATGAAGCGGCCATTCAGCCGGATGGAAGCGCCGCAGATGCCGACGGTGTCAAACACCAGATCGGAACCAAAATGATGCGGCAGAAAATTCACAGACCGGCCGGTCGCAATCGCAAACCGCACGCCGTGATCCTGCAGCCGGCGGATCGCCGCGCGGTTTTCCTCGCTGACGCCGCTGGTCAGCACCGGCGGGATATACAACAACGTACCGTCCAGGTCGGAGAATAAGATTTTGATCAAAGAAAATCACCTCAGTCCCATTATATCAGGAAATCGCTTATTTTCTTTTCCGCTTTGTTAAAAATGCCGAAAAAAGAAGAAAACAGGCGAATTATTGATCCAGAACGCAGCGCGCGTATTTTGACCGTCTGTTTTCCCGATAAGTCAGCCCTGCCTGACTTAACAGATCCAGAAAAAAGGCTTTTCCCGCCTGCGGATCACCGGTGACCTCAAATTCGATTTCATAATCGCTGCGGCCGTTGATCAGGCTGTGATCCAGACATAACTCGCCTAAAGGATAAACGCGCAGATGCCGGTGCGTGATCATTTGACCGCAGACATGAACAGGCAGCGTAAGCCCCAGCTTGTCAAACAAAGCCCGAATTTCCGGGTTGTCAAACGCTTCCGGACTGTTTTCCGGCAGCTCCATCTCGATCTCCCGCACGCCCTGAGCCTGGGGAATCTTCATGGTGAACAGATGCTTGCCCTGCACGTCGCGGATCCGCATCGCGATCTGCTTTAACGTTGAGCTGGGCGTGCAGTCATAATACACGTTGGACTGCACGAGGACCTGATCAACGCCGGTCAAATCACGCAGCTGGCTGAACTCCTGTTCGCTGACCAACATTTTATATTCAATTTCAAGATTTTCATTCATTGGAAAGTTCACCTCTTCCCTGTATGATATAATAAGGAAGCAGAAAAGAAAAGGAAAACCGCGAGGGAGAAAGCTTCGCGGCATAAAGGAGATGCGCATGAATCAACGACCGGCACTGATCTGGGATTTCGATGGAACACTGGCTTATCAGGAAGGCAAATGGTCCGGAGCGATGCTGGCGGCGATGAACGAGCTGGCGCCGGGGCATGGGTTGACATTGAAGGACGTCCGCCCGCTGATGCACAGCGGATTTCCATGGGACGAACCGGAAAAGCTGCACCCGGAGCTGACGGATCCGCAAGCCTGGTGGACCTTTTTGGAGGCGTATCTGGTTCGGGTCGCGCTTGCACTGGGCTTCACTGGTGATCAAGCGCAGCGAATCGCCCGGCGGGTGCACCGCGTTCAGGCCGACAGCCGCTCTTATCATCTTTATCCTGATACGCTTGCGACGCTGGATCGCCTGAAACGCGAAGGCTACCGGATGATCATCCTGTCCAATCATGTGCCGGAGCTGCCGCAGATTGTCCGCGGCCTCGGCTTGACGGACGCCTTTGAAGCCGTGCTGGGCTCCGCGCAGACGGCCGTGGAAAAGCCCCATCCTCAGGCGTTCAGGCTGGAGATGGAAACCTTGGGAAATCCATCGGCGGCGGTGATGATCGGTGATAATCCGATCGCGGATGGTCAGGGCGCTCTTCAGGCGGGCCTGCAGCCGTTGTTAGTGCATGGTTGTGATGAATGCACATCGTTTTGGCATTGCGGTCAGCTGTGCGAGATTCCTGCGCTGCTGGCGTCCAAAGTTCAAAGACAGGGAAATAACAACGACGATTGAATAAAGCGTGCAGCCTGAGTTTTCTTCTTCTTTGAAAATCGGGCATGCGAAAAGTCAGAAAGACGGCAGGCAAAGCTTCGAAAGCCACGGAAAAAAAGCAGGCGAAAAGCCGTGAAAAAAAGCAGCTTAATGCGAACGGATGAAAAGCATTGAAGCTGGGAAAAAAGCGAAGAAAGCGAGAAAAAGTATGAAACAAAAGTTTGCGGTCGTTCACCGGCCCGATAAAACATCCCGGCAGCTGAAAAGCGAGCTGGCGGATAAATTGCGTGAGAAAGGCTGGACGGAAGAGGAACAACAGCCCGATCTGGTCTTTGCGATCGGCGGGGACGGCACATTTCTCTATGCCGTGCACGAATATCTGGATCAGCTGGAAAATGTAAAGTTTGTCGGGATTCACAGCGGAACACTCGGCTTTTTCTGCGATTACCGCTGCGATGAAATGGATCTGTGCGTTCAAGATGTGACCCACCGCAGTCCAAAGTGCGAAAGCGCACGTCTGCTTCAGGTCACGGCACGCGGTGAGAAACAGGAAAAAACGATCTATGCGTTAAACGAAATGCGGATTGAAAACGTGACGAAAACGCAGCTGATGGATATCGAGATCAACGGTTCTTTCTTTGAAACCTTCCGCGGAACGGGGTTGTGTCTGTGTACGCAGATCGGTTCCACGGCTTATAACCGCTCCTTAGGCGGGGCGGTGATCGAAAGCGGCCTTCCGCTATTGCAGCTGAGCGAAATTACGGGAATTCATCACCGTGCTTACCGCTCGTTGGGTTCGCCTCTGATCCTGCGGCCGGAATCCGTGATTAAGCTGCGGTCCGCCAACTTCGAAGGCGCGCTTCTGTGCTATGATCACCTGTGCTTCAACCTTGATCAGGAAACTGAAATCGAAGTGTTCCAGAGTCCGAAGCAGGTTCAGATTGCCCGGTATCGGGATCTGGCTTATTTGCAGCGGCTGCGGATTCTGTTTTAGACGGGGCTTAATCAGCGGTTGAATTCGGGGTTAAATTCGCGGTTTGACCGGAAGATGGATTTCGGCATAGTTCCGATCAATCCCCAGCTGAAACTGAAATTTGATCGGAGATGAAAGAAAACCGTGGGCAGAAGAAACCTTAAAGAACAAAAGGAAGGTCGGGACTGAAAATTAAACTGGGAATCAGACTCAAAACAAATAAAGAAAAGGAGCGATGAAGATGAAACCGAACGTAATTATGATTTTGATCGACGATTTGGGATGGATGGATTTAAGCTGTCAGGGAAGCTCGTTTTATGAAACGCCGCACATCGACCAGCTGCGAAAGGAAGGCATGGCTTTTGATCAAGCCTACGCCGCCTGCCCGGTCTGTTCGCCCAGCCGCGCCAGTATTCTGTCCGGCAAATATCCGGCCCGCTTAAAGGTGACGGACTGGATCGATCATGAGAACTATCATCCCTGCCGCGGCAAGCTGATCGACGCGCCGTATATCAAGGAGCTGCCGGTCAGCGAGTTCTCGATGGCGAAAGCCTTTCAGGAAGCCGGCTATCAGACCTGGCATGTCGGAAAATGGCATCTGGGAAAAGCAGCGACGTATCCGGAACATCATGGCTTTGACGTCAACCTCGGGGGCAGCTGGTGGGGTCATCCGAAGAAGGGGTATTTCAGCCCGTATCACATGGAAAACCTCAGCGACGGACCGGAAGGCGAATACCTGACCGATCGGATCGGCGCGGAAGCGTCCGCACTGATCCGCAGCCGCGACCGTCAGCGTCCGTTTTTCCTGAATCTCTGGCATTATGCGGTGCATACGCCGCTGCAGGCCAAGGCGGAAGATATCGCCTATTTTGAAGAAAAAGCGAAGCGGATGGGACTGGACCAGCAGGATCCGTTTGAGATCGGCGATCCGTTTCCGATCATGCAGAAAAAAGATAAGCGAATTACCCGCCGGATCGTTCAGTCAGATCCAGTGTATGCCGCGATGATCAAAGCGCTGGACGACAGCGTCGGTCAGCTGATGACGACGTTGAAAGCGGAAGGGCTGGATGAGGACACGATCGTGATTTTCACTTCGGATAACGGCGGACTGGCAACGGCGGAACATTCGCCGACCTGCAACTTCCCGTTGTCGGAGGGCAAGGGCTGGATGTACGAGGGCGCGGTGCGGGAACCGTTATTTGTGCGCTGGCCGGGGAAGATCGAGGCGGGAAGTCTTAGTCACGCGTTGACAACCAGTCCGGATTTCTATCCGACATTGCTTGAGCTGTGCGGTCTGCCGCTGCGTCCGCAGCAGCATTGCGACGGCGTGAGCCTGGCTCCGGTGCTGTTGAATCCGCAGGCGGAATTTGACCGCGGGCCGATCTTCTGGCATTATCCGCATTATGGCAATCAGGGTGGAACCCCGGGCTCGGCGCTGCGCTGCGGGAAGTGGAAATACATCGAATTTTATGAAGATCACAGCGTCCGGCTGTTTGATCTGGAACAGGATGTTTCGGAAAAACACAATGTGGCTGAGGCCAATCCGAATTTAGTCCGGCAGTTCCACAGCCTGCTTCATGAATGGCTGGAAGCGGTGGATGCGTGGTATCCGGAGGTGAATCCCAATGCAGAACAGGACATGGCGTGATGCCATCCGCGCTTACGTTCCCTTCAACGAACAGGAACGCAGCGATAAAGCGCGGTTTCTGGAAGTGCTGGATCTGGAAAATATCCTGACCCGGGAGAATGAAGAAGCGCATGTTTCCTCCTCGGCCTGGGTGATGAACGAAGCGCTGGATCAGGTGCTGATGGCTTATCATAATATTTATCAGTCGTATTCCTGGCTCGGCGGTCATGCGGATGGGGATCCGGATTTGTTTGCGGTCGCGCTGCGGGAAGCGAAAGAGGAAAGTGGAATTACGGAGCTGACGCCGTTTTCCCGGGAAATTCTGGCGTTGGATATCCTGCCTGTCCCGGCGCATATCAAGCGGGGCAAGCCGGTGAAGGAACACGAACATTTAAACGTGACCTATTTGTTTATCGCACCGACGGATCAGACGCTGAGTGTCAAAGCGGATGAAAACAGCGCCGTTGCCTGGATTCCGATCGCGGATCTGCCCAAGGTGGTCAGCGAAGCGCGGATGCTTCCGGTCTATGAAAAGCTGATCGCGCGCTCCCGTCAGTGGAAAGGGGAAGCACTGCGCGAAAAGGAGCCGCAATGAAAAAAGAAATCGTAGTGGCCGGCGGTTGTTTCTGGGGTGTTCAGGAATATTACCGACGGTTAAAGGGTGTTGAGGAAACACGCGTCGGGTATGCTCAGGGAAGTCTTGAAAACCCAAACTACGCGCAGGTGAAGCGGCAGATCAGCGGGCATGCGGAATGCGTGCGGATCGTGTATGATTCCGATCAGATCACGCTCGAACAGCTGCTGGATCATCTGTTTCGAATCATTGATCCGACGTCCCGGAATCGGCAGGGCAACGATGTGGGAACGTCCTACCGCACGGGAATTTATCCGGCTTGCGCTGAAGACGAGGCGATCGCGCGGCAGTTTGTGAAGGAGCGGCAGAAAAACTATGCCCGTCCGATCGTGACGGAGGTCGAACGGTTAGTCTGCTTTTATGACGCCGAACAGGAACATCAGGATTATCTCGTGCGTCATCCGCAGGGGTATTGCCATGTTGATTTTTCCGTGATGCGGCCGCAGGAGCGGAAAGCGCAGCGGGAAATCACAGGGATGCGGTCAGATCATGTTGGATCGGATTGAAGCGGAAGCGAAGTTCAGAATTTAAGAGTTTCACGCTTTTTCGAACTTTTAGAAAAGGAAAGAGAGTTGTCGGCAGCGGCAGCTTTTTTCCTTTTCTTCAAGGAGGGCGGCCGTAGCCGCAGCGCTGAGTTTCATACATTCTCTAACATGGTTCGGGAATTTCGCTTTTCAAAGCGGGAGAACTCCGGTATCATTAAGGAAGAAAACAGGAGGAAATACGAATGTTGAAAGACTATGCGCTTCATTATTATGAGCAGGGATATAATTGTGCGGAAAGCCTGGTTTATGGGGCGAACGTGGCGTGGCATTTAAATTTGGATGAAAATGCCTGTCATCTGATGGCCGGTTTGGGCGGCGGCTTGCAGGTGGGGGATGTGTGCGGCGCACTGACTGGAGCCGTGTGCGCGCTGGGGTGTCTGATCGTGAAAACCAAAGCGCATGACTGCGCGGAGTTAAAGCCTTTGACGCAGGCAGTCGTCGAACAAGTGCGCCAGCGGCTGGGATCGCTGCGCTGCGAGGAAATCAAGCCGCGGCTGTTTCAGCCGGAGCGCCGGTGTGCGGCAACGGTGGAAAACTGTGCGGATATTTTGGAAGCAGTGCTGCGGGATGCCGGCTTGTTGCCGAAGCCGCTGGAAGGCGCGGACGAAACGGCAGCCTGATGCTGAAAATAAGAACCATCACGAAAGGGGACCGCAGCGGGAGACACTTTTGATTTTTCCTGAATTTGAGGAGGATGAGAATTGGGGGCTTATCCGATTCTTAACGGTGCGTGCAGCGGTTATCTGAACAGGAAGAAAGCGAGGAAGAACTATGCAGATAAAACCTCATCTGCCTTATGTACTTTTGATGGCGGTTAACTTGTGGATTCTGCCGGCAGTCATCAGGGACACAGGAACGGCCATGGTCATGATGTTGGCCAGCCTGCCGCTGATCACGTTGATCATCGCGGCGGCGCATGCGCGGAAGGCGGGTTTTGTGGCCGCTTTTGCGATCGCCACGGGAATCTTGTTTATCCCTGCGATTTTTCTATATTTTAATGAAAGCGCGTGGGTTTACAGCCCGGCGTATGCTTTGATCGCGCTGATCGGTGGCGTCGTTGGAAAGGGCATGAGCTCGGAAAGAGGAAGCAAGTAAACGATGCCGTTGGAAATTGTCAGAAAGGATTTGAGCGAAGTGACCGCCGACGCGGTTGTAAGCTTCGTCAATTCCGGCGTTGAAGAGGGTGCCGTTCGCGTAGATCATCAACAAAGCTTTCCAGCGGGATGTGAGATTGAACAACGGACTTGTCAGGCTGCGGTACTGATCAAGGTGATCATGCCGCAAAATGCGGGTGAAAATTCCGGGACGGCGGTGTTATTGGCGCGAGCGTATCGGCAGGCGCTGGCGGCGGTGGTCCGGGAACATTGCAGGTCGGTGGCGGTCGAATGGCCAAAGATGAGCCTGCCTGGGATATCAGAAGATGAACTGTTATCCATAATCGTGCAGGGGGAACGTGAATTTCTGGCAGAACAGGAATTATGGGTGACGCTGGTTGTGGAGGATGTTAGTCGATTGCGGCTGTCGGATTCGTTAATCGGTGCAGTCAGCCAATACATTGAGGATCATTATGATCAGGCACTTCCGCGAGAGAAAACAGGCCATGTTCTTGCGAAAATGAAGAACTTCATCGCGCCGGTTGACGAAGATAATGCAGCGGATGAGGAACTTCAGGATATTCCTGCAGAAGAAATGTGTCTTTTTGAAGAAATAGCAGAAAAGGCTCCATCAGATGATTTTCATGTGGAACCGAAAATACGGGCGGTGAATCCGCATTTGTTTGAACAGTTGATCGCGCAGCGTGAGGAATCATTTTCCAAATCGCTGCTGCGGCTGATCGACGAAAAGGGAATGACTGATCCGCAAGTCTATAAAAGAGCGAATCTTGACCGGAAGTTGTTTTCCAAGATTCGAATTCAGAAGGATTACCGGCCAAGTAAAACGACGGCGCTGGCGCTGGCGATTGCGCTGGAGCTGAATCTGGATGAACTGAAGGTCTTGATCGGACGGGCCGGCTATGCCTTGACCCATGCCAGTAAGCTGGATATTATCGTTGAATATTTCCTCAGTCAGGGGATTTATGATTTGTTTCAGATCAACGAGGTGTTGTTTGCTTTTGATCAGCCGCTTTTGGGCGGTCGTTCGTTTTAATTTGCTTTGTCGCCTGCCAAGCGACCTTCGCTGATGTCTTTCGGCTTAAACTGGAAGCACAGAGGAGGCAAAAGTAATGAAGAAAACAATGAAGAAAGTCATGAAGGAAACAATGGAAATTGTATTTATTCTGGATCGCAGTGGCAGTATGGCGGGTTTGGAACAGGACACGATTGGCGGATTTAACAGCTTGATTGAAAAACAGAAGCAGAGGACAAGCCGGGCGAGGGTTTCGTTAATTTTATTTGACAACCGAACCGAGGTGATTTTGGATCGTGTTCCGATTGAGGACGTCGGATGCTTGAGTGAAGAAGAATATAATGTCCGGGGCAGCACCGCGTTATTGGATGCGGTCGGCCGTTCAGTATGGCATATCGCGCGGGTGCATCAAAAGATGAACGTGGAAAACCGTCCGGAAAAGACGTTATTTATCATTACGACGGACGGCATGGAAAATTCCAGCGTTGAATATTCTCTGGATCAGGTAAAACAGTTGATCGAGCGGCAGAAAGAGCGGGATCATTGGGAATTTTTATTCCTGGGTGCGAATATCGACGCGGTGCAGACTGCGGGCAGGATGGGAATCGAAGCGAGCCGGGCTGTGAATTTCCATGCGGATAAGCCGGGAATGCGAAAAAATTTCGGCGTTCTGGTGAATGCAATATCGAGTTTTGCGGAATCCGAAGAATTAAACGAAAACTGGGCCGAGGATATTCAGAAAGATTTTGAAAGCCGCAAACAAGAAGTTCGTTTTTCGAAGTAAGAAGAATAGAAAAATCATAATGAATAGAGTTTTGAATTGGGTATCCATGGATGTTTCTACAATGATCAATATCGGAAAAGCGGCAGTCAGAGCTGCCCTTTTTATTTTGATTTCTATGGGTAAGTAAAGTTGCTGAGAAAGTGGAAAGCTAAATTGAAATCAAGACGTTTCTGAGTTATAATGAAATTGTAAAATTAACTCAAGAAAGTATTTTTGATTTTTTTAATTATTTTAGGAGGCTTTTTCCGATTTTCCGCAATATTAATGATAGGAGGTTTCCTATTATGCAGAAA
>NZ_JADNEM010000003.1:0-187781 GCF_015552275.1 Holdemania sp. 1001302B_160321_E10
CGAGCCTCTGCCGATATTCCTGGTGGGCTTCTGCTGCCTTATAATCACGTTGTTCCAGGGAGCAGCGCTGACGCTGCCGACAGCCATTACAAACATAAGGAGGATGAGAGAGAGAAGGACAGCACTCTTTTTCATAATCATGACAAACCCGGAAACAATGACCACAAAAACGACAATTCCCCTTTTGAAAATGGCACTGAGGCTGACAGACAAATTTTAGCCGGCATTCAAAGCGATGGAGGCAATCGTTCATCATGCGAGACTGAGGGTAAGAAGAACGATCGCGAATCAGCAGATGATTTCGAATCTCGCGGGAGAGCGTGGTAGGACTCTTGGAAATCAAACGAGCAATCGTGTTGAAAGAAGAACCCTGATTCAACTCGGATTGAATCGTAATCCGATCTTGCAAAGTTAAGTGGCTCATAATGGAGGACTCCTATCTGGACAGGGAGATACAAGATGACTATAACTCATTTGCACGAGTAAATGCAGTCCGCGTCTTTGCAAAAGTAAATGCAATTCCTTTTAGTCTTAAGGCTGCGTTTACTTTTTCAATTCACTTGCGGCGCAAAATGAAAACTGCCGGATTTTCGGCAGCTCCTGTGGAAGTCATGCGACATCGTTTTTCCGTTTCGATCAGGCTGTTCAGTCAAATCCCATTCGTTTTTCACTGAACACTCTGTCACTTTTTAATGCAGAATCCAATACAACAGCGCAATCAATAAAATCGCTAATTTAAACATTCATCATCACCTTTCTGTTAGTTTGTGTCATTTTCACTTAAGAATACGGAAAAAGAAGTCGATTCCAGGCTTCTCTTTAGTCTATTCCATTCATTAGAATTCGGTTCGTGAACTCGTCCTGCATGGCCGGGCGGAATTCCTCATTCAGACAGCTGCCAAAACAGCCGCCCTCTCTCTATCCATAAAATAACGGAAAAAAGCGCCGCTGTCAACGCGAAAGCTTCTTTTTATTTGCCGCCTTTTCAGCATCGCTGTTTTGAAAATTGAAATTTCCTGAATTCAAAAAGAGCTCTGTTTCTTCTTTCTACTTATCACTTTTTAGGGATAAGCAGACCTGTCTGACAAGAAGAAATATCGATGAAATTTAATGTAAAATGAAGTGCATCACAAAAAAGCAAATCAGATATTACGGACTGATCCCAATCTCTTTTATTTTGAACTTAATTTTTCCACAAGCAAAATGGCTTTTAAGACAAAAATAAGCGAAAGAAAAACAGGAGTTTTACCCTGCTGACAAGGGATATCCCTCTCAATCAGTCTGTTTCTCCTGTTTTTCATTATACTTTTTCCGTGAACTCATACTCATAAGCCAAAGTTTACTTCAAGCTCAAAAACCTTTCCAAACTTTCGTTGAATAGCGATGGCTTTAAGAGAACTAAGTCTTTCTGAATCTTGCTTCCAGTCCAACGTCTCAACTTTCTGATTATTATTCAGTGTGAATTTCTGTCAAAGACACCTTTTTTTCTTCAATATCCATCAGCGTCAGCCGCGGATTTTTTGTTTTCAGAAACTGCGCAGCCTGGATTGCGTTCTTTCGGTCGCTGACATTTACACCCAGATTTCGATCCTTCAAGCCCAGAATCAACATGCTATTGCGGGCACTGCCGCTGGCATACGGACTTTCCGTAACGGATGCGACGCTGCAGGACACAATCTCTCGAATCGGAATGACATGTCCCTGACGGCGGTACCAGAAATAGACAGTATCTTCTCCCAGCCACAGTGTATTCAGCTGCCGCACAGGTCCCAGCGACTCCGGCAAGTTCTGCATCATCCGCTGGATTCCTCTCCATTCCAGAAGAAGCAAAAGCAAAACGCCCAGTGTCACCAGCCAGAAAATCACAGCGATCCCGATCAGCACCGGTTCCTTCCATTTCAGTACCGCGCCGGTGATGACCAACGATATCAGTACAGAAGTGATCAGATAAAACCGGAATCGGCTGAAAACATTCTTAAAACAGGACTGTCCCCATTCCTTGCGGGTCATGACATTACTTTCTTTGTCTTCATTGTCGCATACTTTCCTTGAATTTCACTCAGAAGTCAAATTTTAAAACCTATAACTGAGCGGAATCGCGGAAGCAATGTCCTGCGATCTAAAAAAAAGCGACCAGAAATTAAGTTTCTGATCGCTGCGAAATTCAACTTTCAAACTGACTGTTAAACAGCTTGGCATAGAAGCCGCGCGCCTGAAGCAGTTCGTCATGCGTCCCGGACTCGATAATGTCCCCGTCCTTCAGTACCAGAATGACATCGGCGTTTTTGATCGTCGACAACCGGTGCGCGATGACAAAGCAGGTGCGTCCCTTCATCAGTTCCAGCATCGCGTCCTGAATCGCCATTTCCGTGCGGGAATCGACGTTGGAGGTGGCTTCGTCCAGGATCAACATCCGTGCGTTGGACAGCATTGCCCGGGCAATCGTCAACAGCTGCTTCTGGCCCTTGGAAATATTCACGCCGTCATCGGTCAGCACGGTCTGATAGCCCTGCGGCAGCGTTTCCACAAAGTCATGGATATGCGCCTTCTTACAGACCGCGATCACTTCCTCCAGTGTCGCGTCTTCGCGGGCATACGCGACGTTTTCCTCAATTGTGCCCTGGAACAGCCAGGTATCCTGCAGCACCATCGTAAACGCCTTGCGCAGACTGTCGCGGGTCAGATTGCGGATCGGATAGCCGTCGACCGAGATCACGCCTTCATTGACGTCGTAGAAACGCATCAGCAGATTGATAATCGTCGTCTTGCCCGCGCCGGTCGGACCGACGATCGCAACCAGCTGGCCCGGGTCGGCATGCAGACGCAAATCATGGATAATTTCTTTTTCCGGTGTGTATCCGAATTTGACATGATCAATATCAACCATCCCCTTCGTGTCGATCAGAACCTTGGCGTCCGGAGCGTCCGGAATTTCCGATGGCTCATCCAGCAGCCGGAACACCCGCTCCGCCGCAGCCGCCGCGGTCTGCAGCTCTGTGATGATGTTGGCTGTTTCATTGATCGGACCGGAGAACTTCCGCGAATACATGACAAACGAGGAAATGTTGCCGATCGTGATTTTGCCCAGAAGAAACAGAATCGCGCCGAACATACTGATTAAGGAAAGCGAGAGGTTGTTGACGAAGTTGACGGAAGGCCCCATAATACTACCCTCATAGTCCGCGGTGTAGTAGGCCTGGCTGGCGTCCTCATTGCGGCTGTCATACTTCGTGATGATCGTATCTTCCTGACCATACGCCTTGATCGTCTTGTTGCCTGACAACATTTCTTCCGTAAAACCGTTCAGCTCACCCAGCTTGCGGGAACGCCGGCGGAACAGCGGCTTGACTTTAATCATCCGATAGCGTGCAAACACCAGCGTGATCGGGACGGTGATGACAAAGACCAGCACCAATATTGGCGCGATGGACAACATCATCAACAACGAGCCGACAACCGTGATCACCCCGGTGACCAGCTGCAGAATATCGCTGGACAGCGAGGTGTTGATTGTGTCGATATCATAGGAAATTTTGGATACGATATCGCCGGTCTGGTTGCGGTCAAAATAACTGACCGGCAGCTCCAGCAGATGCTCGAACACCTGCCTGCGCATCCGGTGCGTGATCTTCTTTGATACCTGCAGCAGAATGATCTGCAGGATGTAGGTCAGCACGCTGGATATAACATAGAAAAGGATCATCAGAACGCAGTAATAGAGAACCTTGTCAAAATTAACTTGTCCCGGACCGCCGATTGCGTCGATCGCGACGCCGGTCAGCTTCGGGCCGTACAATGCGAGCACGTTGGCGACGATCGTCGTCACACATGCCAGTAAAAGCAGAAACTGAGATTCCTTTAAATATCCGATCAACCGTCGGATTGTCGCTTTTCTATTCAAGCAGCGCACCTCCCATCTGGCTGTCGCTGATTGACGAGTAAATCTCACTGGTCTGCATCAGCTCGTCATGTGTTCCGCGGGCCACGATTTTTCCCTGATCCAGCACGAGAATCTCATCCGCGTGCATGATGCTGGAAACCCGCTGGGCAACGATCACCTTGGCCGTATCGGCAAAGTGCGTATTGATTGCCTTGCGCAGCCGGGCGTCGGTTTCATAATCCAGCGCCGAGCTGGAATCGTCCAGCAGCAGAATCTTCGGATTGTTGACAAACGCTCGGGATAAGAATATCCGCTGGCGCTGGCCGCCGGAAAGGTTGGTGCCTTTGGAGTTCAGCTTATAATCAAATTCATCGGTCAGACTCTTGATAAATGGCCGGGCCTGAGCAATCTGCGTCGCTTCATCCAGCAGCTCGTCGTCGATCGGTCGGCCGAAAGCGATGTTTTCGCGCACGGAATCCTGAAAGATGAAATCGTTCTGCATGACGATGCCGTATTCCTTCCGCAGATCCTTCGGATCATAGCTGCGGATATCGCGGCCGTGAATCCGGATCGTGCCGCTGTCTGCGTCGTAAAAGCGCATCAGCAGCTGCAGAATCGTCGACTTGCCGGAACCGGTTGCGCCGATAATCCCCAGCGTCTGGCCTTTTTTCAATTCAAACGTGATGTCCTCGACGTTATCCTTTACGCCAAGATAGGAGAAATTGACATGATCAAATTCAACGATCTTGTCATTGAGCGGAGAATCGTCGGCGATGATTTCCATTTCATCGTGGGCCTGAAGCACTTCCTCAATCCGGTTTGCGCTGGCGATGCCCTTGGAGACCATGACGAAGATTCGGCTGATCGACATCATCGCGTTGGTAATGATCGTAAAGTAATTGGTGAAGGCGATGATCTTGCCGGTTTCACTTAGTCCCCCGTTGACCCGCCACGCACCGACGAGAATGACGCCGACCAGTCCAAGGTTCATAAACAGGTTCATCAGCGGATTGATCGCGGCCATCCGGGTATTGGCTTTGAGTTCTTCGTTCGCCAGTCCCATATTGACTGTTTCATAACGCTTTTTTTCATGATCCGCTTTGGACAGTGCCTTGATCACGCGAATGCCCTGGGCGTTTTCCCGCACGACGGAAATCATCCGGTCCTGTGCCCGCTGAACCTTGGTAAACATCGGAATACCCTTGGTCGCTTTGGAGTAAACCAAAAGCGTGATAAACGGCAGCGTCGCCAGCATCACCAGCGCCAGCACCGGCTCCATTATCAGCGTGATCACAATTCCCCCGATCAGCAGGATCGGCGCGCGGACGCCCATTCGCTGAATCATGCCGATCATCCGATGGACATTGTAGGTGTCGCTGGTCAGACGGCTTTCCAGCGATGGAATCGTAAATTCATCCCCCTTGCGGCACGACAGTCGGATCGTTTTTTCAAACAGATCATGCCGGATGTGAATCGTGGCGTCCCGGGCTACGCGCGAGGCAAGCCGATTGGCCTTAATGTCAAAAATCCAGCCCGCGATGGACACGGCGATCATGATCAGACCGTAAACTACAATCCGCTGAATGTCCTTCGTCGGCACGATCGTATCAATCACATACGCCAACAGATACGGCAGAAGCAAAACCGCCAGCGCCCCCAGCGTCTTCATCAAAAAGCTGATCGACATCTCTTTCAGCAGCGGTTTCAAGTATTTCTTCAAGAGTTCCATAACAGATTCCCATTCCCCCTCCACATACTTAGTTTCCTTTATCAACAGTTAGCAAGCTAAGCTTTTCTCTATCATTATACCAGTCCGCGATCAACTTTCCAGTTCAAAAATAGCATTCATCAAAAGAAAATAAATGAAACAAAGAATTCAAACTTCCTATTTTAACGGTAAATTCATAAAAAAACGGACATTCATGCCTGAACATCCGCTCTTTCTTCGATATTGTTAATCTTGCTTAGTTTGCGTAAGCCGCCGCCTGCTGGCCGGCGATCCGTCCGAAGACGATAATATCCGCCACCGCGTTGCCGCCTAAACGGTTAGCGCCATGCACGCCGCCGGTGACTTCGCCCGCTGCGAACAGACCCGGAATCGGATTGCCGGAAGCATCCAGAACTTCCGTGTTTGTGTTGATCTTCAGACCGCCCATCGTGTGGTGAACGCCCGGAGCCACTTTGATCGCATAGTAAGGACCTTCGTCCAGCTTGTTCGCGAAGCTGGTCCGGCCGAATTCTTCATCCTTGCCGGCTTCGACGCAGGCATTCCACTTGTCCATTGTTTCAACTAACGCCGCGCCGTCAACGCCCATTGCCGCCGCTAACGCTTCAACGTCGGCGCCTTCCACCGTCAGGCCCTGCTTGATGTATCCCGCGATAACGCTGGAAGCTTCGACCATCTTGTTGTCGACGATCAGCCATGCAAATCCGCCCGGCTGCGCAACTTCCGCTGCCGATACCGCATCACGCGTGCCGACTTCGTCAAAGAAACGCTTGCCTTCGCTGTTGACCAGAATCGCACCGTCGCCGCGCAGACCTTCTGTGATCAACGCGCTGGTTTCCTGAGAAACTGTCGGATGGATCTGGATCTGTTCCATATCCACGGTATCTGCGCCGATGGCCGTTGCCATCACGATGCCGTCGCCCGTCATGCCCGGAGCATTCGTACAGACAAAGCCTTTATAATCTGGCTTGTATTTCAGAACCATTTCCGTATTCGCCGCAAAACCGCCGGTCGCCAGAATAACTGCTTTGCCGGTATACGTCGTATCGCCAGCCTTAACGCCGGTAACCTTGCCGTCAGTAACGACTAATTCCGTCGCCGCCGTTTCCATTACAAACTGAACGCCTTTGTCTTCCGCTGCTTTTGTCAGCTTCGGAACCAGGTAAGAACCCACTGCGACTGTCTTGCCTTCGTCGTTGACCGGCTTGTGAATCCGCTTGACGCTCGCGCCGCCGAAGCTGCCGACCTGCGACAGGTTCGCGTCGATTGTCTTTAACCATTCAATGCCGTTCTTCGCTTCATTCGCCAGAACTTCAACTAAAGCGTGATCGTTCAGGTTCTTGCCGCCGACCAGCGTATCCAGCATAAACAGCTCTTCGGTATCAAAGTAACCTGTCGGATTGGCTTTGTATTCTTCATACTGCTTTTCAACCGTGGCTGTCAGCTCCGCTAAATCCGGATAGTTTTCCTTCGCGCTCGCCAGCATCTTTTCGACGCCCGCGTCTTCCGCGAAGTCAAGCAGATCCTGTTCCGGTGTATTCGCCGCGTTCATGCCGCCGGTAGAACGCGTGGTGTTGCCGCCAGTCATCGCTGCCTTTTCGATCACGATAACCGACTTGCCTGCGTTTACAGCTTCAATCGCCGCTGTCATGCCCGCTCCGCCGGCGCCTACGACGATAACATCAGCTTCTGTCGCTGCCGCTTCCGGAGTCGGTGTTGCCTCATTGCCGTCGTTCTTCGGCGTGCTGGAGCAGCCCGCCAGAAGCATCAAGCTGGCAAGAGTAAGAGCAACTAATTTTTTCATTTCATTCTCTCCTTTGCAAATGCTTTTGCGTTTTTATAGTAATCAATTTAAGCCGGAGAATCAAGAAATTTTTCACAAATTATACACAATTTACTAAAACCTGTTGCTTCGCAGCTTTCTTTCATAACGAAAGGAAATTAATAACGGATTATTGAGTTATTAATCTTCGAATTTACGACGTTCTGCTAACGAATGATTTTGATCAAAGCCTGACAATGCAGCTCCGTTACCGGCTGCCAGCCCAGCCGACGATAAAAGCGCAGCGTTTCTGCAACGTCGTCGCTCAGCAGGATTTTCTGACGGACTTGCGGGTATCTGTCCGACATGGTTTTTAAAAGCAGAGTTCCCCATCCCTGATTCTGAATCGACGGGTCGACGATCAGATCCTGAATATAGAGGATTGTTTCACCATCGCCCACCGCCCGCACAAACCCCATCAGCCGGTCTTGTTCATCGCAGAGTTCAAGCACGCAGAGCGAGTGATCGAAAGCGGGTTTTATCCGTTCCGGCTGACTTAAATAGGCCGTCCAGCCGACAGCTTCATACAGTCTCAGAATTTCGTTTTCCCGGCCTGAACGCAGGTTTTGAATGATCATGGCGAGCCTCCTTTTCTTATCAATCCAACAACGCCGATCAGTTTGACCGCTGGCGGTTGGATTGCTTTGGCGTTTGGACAGCCAGTTTCAGTTTATGCTTGCCGCTTCGGTTTCCCGCAAGAAGTAAAAGAAAGAACCGCGCCCGCAGTTCTTAGTTTTCCATTTTCCTCTGCGCGCTTTCCAAAGCCGCTTTCAATTCATCATAATCCGAAAAGACCAACGTCCAGTTCAGCCAGCGGAAGACTTCCTGCCAGGTTTCCAGGCGATATAAACCGAGCGGACATTCGATCAGCACCGCAAGCAGCGATTCCTGATAAGCCGGTTTTCGTAAATCCGTCAGCTCCGCGGCGTTCACTTCATTTTTTAAAAAGATCAGAATATGCTCAATCGCGCTGTTGATTCCGAAAACTTCCATGCCATTCACCTGTCTTTCCCTGTCTGTCTCAAAAAGTAGACTTTATGCACCAGTCCTGATTATGTCAAAAATGAGAGGTTTTTCCAGTAATTCTAATTATATTTCAATCGTCAGGTAAAGTCTACTTTTTCATCCATTTCCTGGAAATATGCACGAATTTTCTCGATTTCATAGAAAAAGATCCGTTTTCTGATCCCGGATCTTTCTTCGTTTTGTTTTAAAGGAGGTTCGCTCAGTCCTGAACTGACGATTATTTGACTTCCTGAATATTCCCGCTTTTATCCGCCAGAATGACGCTGACATTCAGCTTGTTTTTGACCACCTTCGGAATCTCGCTCCATTGCTTGCGGTACACTGAAGAATCGTTAAAAGCGACGCTGTATCGAACGGAACTGGCCGTATCCTCACTGATGTCTTTCAGAATCGCGTTGATCTTCACCGGCAGAGGCTGCCGGCGGCCGCGATGCGTTCCCTGCACTTCGATAATCCAGGTAATTCCGTCTTTTTCCGCCTGAATCTTGTTGGGAAACTCTGTGGTCTGCCAGCCGCGTTCATTCAGCCAGGCCGCTAAAATCCGCCGCAGATCTTCCGTATTCCGGCTGCTTTTCAGCATTCGGTCGCGGCGTTTCTGTTCCTCGCTCTTGGCTGGCCGGCCGCGTTTTTTCGGCGGGAACATCGCTTCCCGGTCATTCAGATTATCGACGTAATACCGCACGCGCAAATGCGAACCAAAACCGGTCTGTCCCTTCGGCCGCTGCAGAATTTCATCACCCTGATACAACAGTTTGTAAATTGCCTGACAACAGGTCGGCATTGTCGCATGTTCCGGCGACACCTCCTGATGCAGCTCTTTGGAACTAATTTCTATCCATTTCTCCCCTCGATCATGCGCCTCCTGCTTCTTCTGTTGAAGTATTCTTAAATAATCGTTGATTCCCGGACCCTTCATCCTTATTCACTCACTTTCTTTACCTTGACAGCGTCATTATAGGGGTTGGGGTTTGTCGAAATCCCGCGTAACGTGTCGTTGTATGAAAAATAGTTGATTTATAAGGATTTAACCTCTGGAAATCGCTTATTTTTCCTTTGTTTTTCAGGTAATCCTACATCATTCTTTCAGGCGCAACGGGATCCAGGCGGTGGAAAACAAAAAAACCGGGTCTTCAAGACCCGGCTGTGATTGCGTATTTCCTGGCTATTTCTTATCGTCCGACGGCAGATAGAAAATCTGTTCGCCTTCCTTGGAAAGCATAAAGCTTCCCCGCGCATAGCTTTGTACGTAAGCAGGATCTTCAAGTTTATCCCGCTGCAGTGTCAGATATTTATTTTCTTCCTGGAGTGTTTTCAGTTCTTCCTCAACTCGGGAGATCTGTTGCTTCAATTCCATCGTCGTTAAGATTTCCTTAACTACGCCGTAAAGCATAAACAGGGAAAAACAGATTACGACCAGACTGATGAACTTTGCAAGCATGCTCCGTTTTTTCCGTCCTTTGGGTTTGACGGTTTTCGGCTCATTTTTATTTTCAGCTGTCAAGTTCAATTCCTCCTTCGCCTGTTTTCTTGCGAAAATGATAAAAATTTAGGTGCATCTTTATTATACTGAAAATTCATTTAAACGCAAGTGAAACTCCGGTGAACTGACTGCGGCTACAACCGCTTGAAATGAAAAAATACGAAAAGAATCCGCACTTCAGTCAGATTCTTCCTTCGGCGGCACACGGCCGGGATGTTTCCGGCTTCGTTTGATCTGCCGTTTTTCCTCTTTCTTCTGCCGCTTCAGCTGCTTTTCGTGATGTTTTTTCTGATGCTTCAACTTTTTGTTCTGCCGCTTTTCGTCCCTTTTCTTATGCCGGATTTCCTGGCGATGTTTAAAAGCCGCCTGACTTTTCGCTTTTTGTTTCTTAAATCCGGTCAGCTGCCTGACGATACCGCGCACAAGCCCTTCAAATAAGGGAGAAAAGGTCATCGCGTAAAATTTAAGGTAAACTGCGGCGCCCAGCACGAAGACGGCGATCAGATACGTCTGCGTCTGCCCGCCGGTAATCGGCAGCAGGCCGGCGTACATCAGCGTGACGAAAAGAAAAAAGTAAAGCGTTTCGATCACCCAGCGCACAAAATGGCGTCGATAGTGCCACGTCAGCCGGTTCATGCCGCTCCAGGTCAGGGCGAATACCCAGCCGCTGAAAAAATGATAGACCAGCGCCTGAAACTGCTGGGGAAGCAGAATCATTTCAGCAGCTTACCTAAAAAGGATTCCTTGCCCGGTCCTTTTTTGTTTACGATATATTCCAGGCGGTCGATCAGGCCGCGGATGCTGACCTCGCCGCGTTCCGTATCCAGCTTGCCCAATGTCAGATCCTTCCCCTGCACCAGCATCCAGCCCTGGCTGGTTTCCAGAAGAAACTCATTGCTGTCGAAGCTGTCGATCTGCTTCACTCCCGTCAGATCCAGACTTTTGCGGTCTTTCATCACCACGTTATGATAGGGATTCGTTTCGAATTTCAAGGGATTGGATAACAGACTTTCACTCATAAAGAAAACCTCCTGTTCCCTATCAACCTATGAACAGAAGGTTTCGTTTATTCCAGCTCGACGCGTTTTTCCTCCACGACCTCATACATGGAAGCCGCGTCTTCCTTGCGGGTGTACTGAGTGGTTTCCGTCACGCGCACCGTCAGCTGACGCTGGCCGAAAATCACGGTGATCAGGTCGCCAGCCTGGACTTCGCTGGCCGGTTTGGCCACTTTGCCGTTGATCAGCACGCGCTGATGATCCGCCAGGTCCTTTGAAACCGTGCGGCGTTTTAAGATCCGGGCCACCTTTAAATATTTATCCAATCGCATTCCATCACCTCTGCTTCTTATCATACCATAGTTTGATTCTCTTTTTAAGCTCGCGGCGTTTCTGCCCTTCCGGGACTGTCTTCTTCCAGCCAGAATATTTCGTCGACGTGCAAGCCCAGCCGCCGCGCCAGTTTCATTGCCAGCTCCAGCGTCGGATTGTATTTATCGTTTTCAATCGCGATGATCGTCTGGCGGCTGACGCCTAATTCCTTCGCCAGATCTTCCTGACGCAGTCCCGCCTGCTTGCGCAGTTCTTTGACCCGGTTTCGCATTCAGGTTATCCCTGCATCAGACCCACGCCCAGAGCGACCGCCAGGACAAGGATGACAAACGCTGCCGCAGCTGTCCATAACAGCTTATTCGGCTCATGATATTCGTCGTCGCCGGCGATCATCCGCCGTTTTAAGGCAAGCTGTGAAAATCCCTGGACACAGACGGCCATGCCTAAGACCAGCGAGGGCCATGGATGATATTGGCTATAGTTCAGCCAGGTCTGTCCGCAATTCCATAAGGTTGCTGCACACAAAGCAAGCAAGACGGCTTTGTAGCCCCAGGCTTCCGAGCGAAGCTGAATGTTCCGATCCATTTCATCTCTCTTTTTCATCCTTGATGCCTCCTTATCTGAGAGTTCTTTAATGTTAAACTCTTTTTACATTTTCATTATAATCTCTGCTTTTGTAATGTCAAGACATTTTAACATTTTCACATAGCTTATTCTTATCAATCCCCTGTCCTCTGAATCGGAGTTTTCCTTTTTCTGCAGAATTTTAAAAGATTCAGTTTCACAAAATCAAATATCCGTTTGGCTCTGTTCATAAATCTATTCCCGGTTTATACTGATCAGAAAGAAATGAGGAATCGCCATGCGAAAACTGACGAACGATCAGGCGCTGGAGTTCGGCGTCCAGCCTGTGCATCATCAAATGAATAACGGCGAGCTGCGGTTTCGTCTGACCCGGGAAACGGGAAGCAGTTATATTCTGACGCTGGGCACAAACCAGAGTGGATGGCAGTCCAGCCACATCCATCATCGGAAGCGGGAGTTTTACATTGTAGAACAAGGGTGGATTGTGATCGCCTTGTGGCAGTCGGAACAGCTGACCTTCCGCCGCCTGGATCCTGACGAGTGCTTTATGCTTCCGCCGGGACTTCCGCATAATGTCTATCTTTTTGAAGGCACGGTGCTGCACACGATAAAATATGGCTGTTCGGATTCCGATTGGGAAGCAGCGCCGGCGCTGGATGACAAGCTGCGCCGGGAAACGTTTGACGGCAAAACGTTTTTTATCGGCTGAGGCTCTGTAAAAGGAATCCTTCTAAAGCCAAAATTCCAGATCTGACTACATCCGCCATCGTTCCATGGACATTCGCTATATTTTTGTATAAATTAAAGGTTTTTTTATTCCGTTTTCCAACATAAAACAGACGTCTTCCGCACTTCGCAAACCCGAAGACAGCGGCAGACGCCTGTTTTTTCATTTTTTGCTTAAATTGGACGATCTTATGATTCTGTACTGCAGTTTGCCAAAAATAAAGATTCTATGTTCGATACCGTCTGGTCATCCGCCGCCCGTTTCTCATTCAATGCCGTTACACGAGTTAATGTTCGTGATTGCGGATCAGCAGCCGGCTGAACGCCTGCGCGATATCCAGATGCTGCGGCTGCAGCGGCGTCTCCTCTTCCAGCACGACAAACGCTCCCAGCCAGTCGCCGTACACCGCAACCGGGAAGATCGTTCCCTTAAAGGTTTCCGGCTTAGCGGCGAATAAGCGCACCTGATCAAACGGACGGACATGATACGCCTTCACGCACTCCTGAAATTCCACCGACAACGACTGACTGCGCCATTCATCCAGCTTCGCCTGACCGACGCATAAGATCTGATCGTCCTCTACAAACAAGACCGGATGTTCCGTGACTTCCTGCAGCGTCTGACACATCCGCGTAATCGACTCCGTTTCATCGCTCAGGACGGAGAATTTCTTCAATACGATTTCAGAATCCTCGTTGACGAAGAATTCAATCGAATCCCCTTCCTTGAGCTTATATATTTTACGGATTTCCTTCGGGATGACCAAACGCCCTAAGTCATCCAGTCTTCTAACTATACCTGTTGCTTTCATGCCGACTCTCCTTTACGTACAAATAGTATGGGACAGCCGGCCCCGGATTATTCTATGAAACTTCCAGTTTCTTACTTTGATCCAACACTTCGATGGCCAGCGCCAGTTCATTTCCTTTTTTCGGCAGCCGGACAATAATCTTGCCCTGCACATACCGGAGCTGGATATCCTTGGAGATCGTCGTGAAGGTTTCAAATAATTTCACGCCGTCGATATGATCGGAAAAGGCTTTGGAGAAGACGATTTCCATCTGGTTTTTAACGTCGCGGAAAGAATCGATCCGCGGTTCGTTCAGCAGGATATCGAGTCGTTTCTTCTCAAACAACAAGCCGACGGATTTCGGCATTTTGCCAAAATAATCCTGGGTTTCTTCTTTCAGCGCCATGAGCTGCGCTTCATCCGCCGTTGCATCAATCCGCTGGTAAAGCGAGATTTTCTCAAAATCCAGCGGCGCGAACTGCTTCGGAATGTAGCCGTCGACCTGAACCTGCGCGCGGACAGGTTCTTTGACCTCCGGCTTGACTTCGCCTTTCTTCTCGGCGATCGCTTCCTGCAGCATTTCAATATACATATCAATCCCCACGGTGTCGATGAAGCCGGACTGACTCGGGCCTAACAAATCGCCGGCGCCGCGGATCGTCAAATCCCGCATCGCGATCTTATAACCGCTGCCCAGCTCCGTGAATTCCTTGATCGCCTGCAAGCGCTTCTGAGCGATCTCGTTCACCTGCTTGCGCGGACGCACCATCAGATAGGCATAGGCGATGCGGTCGCTGCGGCCGACCCGGCCTTTGATCTGATAGAGCTGTGCCAGACCGAAGGTATCGGCGTTTTCGATCAGAATTGTGTTGGCGTTGGGAATGTCGATGCCCGTTTCGATAATCGTCGTGCAGATCAGCACGTTCACTTCGTTATCCGTGAACTGCATCATGACTTCCTCAATTTCATCGCGGCTCATCTTGCCATGAGCGACGGCGATTTCCGCTTCCGGCACGTCCTGCTTGATCTGACGGGCGACATTGTAGATTTCCTGGATGTTGTTGAACAGGTAGAACACCTGTCCCTGCCGGGCCAGCTCGCGCTCGATGACTTCCTTGACCAACGCCCGGTTTTTCTCAATGACATAGGTCTGCACAGGCATCCGGTTGCTCGGCGGTGTTTCCAGCTGGGACAAGGAGCGGATGCCGATCAGCGACATCTGCAAGGTGCGCGGAATCGGCGTGGCGGAGAGCGAAAGCACGTCGATGGATTCCTTCATTTCCTTGATCTTTTCCTTATGTTCAACCCCGAAGCGTTGTTCTTCGTCAATGACCAACAGCCCGAGATCGTGAAACTGCACGTCTTTGGACAGAATCCGGTGCGTGCCGATGATCATATCGACCTTTCCTTCCTTGAGTTCGCGCAGAATTTCCTTTTGTTTGGACTCCACGACAAACCGGTTGAGGACCTCGACGTGAATCGGGAAGTTTTCAAAGCGCTTCATGGCCGTGGCGGTGTGCTGCAGGGAAAGGATCGTGGTCGGGCACAAAAACGCGACCTGCTTGCCCTCGGTAATCGCCTTGAACGCAGCCCGCAGCGCGACCTCGGTCTTGCCAAAGCCAACGTCGCCGCACAACAGACGATCCATCGGTTTGGACTGCATCATGTCTTTTTTGATCTCCTGCACGGCCAGTGCCTGATCGGGCGTCAGCTCGTAATCGAAATCGTCTTCAAATTCCTGTTGGAGCGGAGAATCCGGCCCGTAGGCGTAGCCGATATTTTCCTCGCGTTGGGAATACAGCTTGACCAGGCGGTCGGCAATCTCGTTGACATTGTCTTTCAAGCGCTGCTTGGTCTTTTCCCAATCATGGCTGCCCAGCTTATTCAGTTTCGGCACAACCCCTTCACGGGAGACGAATTTACGCACCAGACGGAATTGTTCCAGCGGAACTAACAGCTCGTCGTTGCCCTTGTAGACGACGCGCAGGAAATCCTTATGAACACCGTTGAACTCGCGGGTCACGATCCCAAGGTATTGCCCGACGCCGTGTTGGGAATGAACGATAAAATCGCCCGGCTGTAAATCCTGATAGCTGCTGAGTGCTTCGGCTTCCTTGAACTTGGAGGCGTAGCGGCCCAGCTTGGTCTTTTTCTTAAATAGTTCGTGCGAAGTGTAAACGACAATGTTTTCCTTAAGCGCCTCAAACCCTTCGTCCAATGACTGATTGATCAAGACCAGACCTTCGTCATGCGGCTTACGATCATTGAGCAGAAACGGAATTTCCTTGCCTTTGAGGATCGGCACGATTTCCTTCAGCTCATGTTCCTGCAAGAAGAAATACAGCTGACGTCCGCGGCCTTCCTTCAGGGCGATCTGTAGCTTCATTTCCAGCGTTTCGTTGGGCAGCGCAACCTCGCGGATCATCGCGTGCGGAACTCTGCGCAGCGAATCGAAGCTGTCGATTTCCGTAACCTTGCGTCCGGCGAGCACGGTGTTTAATTCATGCTGGACGGTGAAGCGCGGCAGCATTTTCAGCTCCAGCGTCATTTCCTGAATATACGCCGTCGTTTCCTCGCTCAGTTGATGAAGATGGGTTTTAATCTGATCGGGATGGGACAGGAAAACCTGAGCTTTAGGACAGTAGTCGATCAGCGAGCTGTTGTCATCAAGATAGCTCAGATAAGGATACAGCCGGCTTTCCCGCAGATGAGCGCGCATCGTTTCCATATCAAGGTCAATGATACCCTCGATCTGTTCGTATTCGCCATGGGTATAGCGGCTTTTGAGCGACTCGAGATGGCGGCGGACGCGCTGCTGAATCAAGCTTATCTGCTCGTCATCCAGAAGCAGGTCGGAGGCCGGGACAATTTCAGTTTCGGCTTTGACCTCGACGGTGCGCTGGGTGGCGATATCAAAGGTGCGGATACTCTCGATCTCGGTATCGAAAAATTCAATCCGCACCGGGGTTTCACTGTTGATGGAGTAGATGTCGATAATCCCGCCGCGGCTGGCGAAGCACAGCGGCTGGTCGACGCGGGCGGTCTGTTGATAACCGGCCGCGATCAGCGTGCGTTTCAGCTCGTTCATCGACACTTCCATACCGGTCTTCAAGACGATCGTACAGAGCTTAAACTGGGCCGGTGAGGGCAGATAGCGAACCAACGCCGACGCGTGGGTGACGCAGATCAGCTGATCCTCGTTCAGCAGCCGGTTCAGCGTTTCGACTTTTTCCGCCGTGGCTTCCGGCGAAGCGGCGATGGCTTCCACGCGCAGCGATTCTTCCACGCTGAAAAGCGCGCAGACCTGCGGAGAAAGCAGGGATTTGAGCTTCTCCGCCAGACGCTGTGCGGTATATAAGTTATTCTTGACGATCAACATCGGCCGCGGATGTTGCGCGTAGCTGGCGGCCAGAATCAGCGCTTCTTCCGTGAGGGAAGACGCGGAGAGGAAGGCTTGTTGCTCCGTGCAGGCCAAAACGGCTGGATTGTTTGCCAGCCGGCCTAACAGGAAATTCATCGGCTGCGGTTGAAGCGGTTCATGACGTCGCTGATCGGCATCGTCATACTGGCTTTGGCCGCTTCCGCCGCATGGTTGATCGCCGCCTGATAGTCCTCGCGCTGATCGGCCGGGATTTTGCCCAACACATAATCGACGATCGGAATCAAAGGATTTTTGTCGATTCCGACGCGGATCCGGGCGATATCCTGAGTATGCAGATGGTCGATGATGTTCTTCATTCCCTTCTGGCCCCCGGCGCTGCCGGAGGTACGGATACGGATCTTGCCGACAGGCAGATCGAGGTCGTCGTGGATTACCAAAATCTGATCGACCGGGATTTTATAGAACTGGACGGCCTGGATCACCGCTTCCCCGGAATTGTTCATGTAGGTCTGGGGTTTCATCAAAAGGATCGTTTCCTGTCCGGTGCGCACTGTTGTGATCAGCGCGTTGAACTTGGACTGGCTGATGCCGGTGTTCAACAGATCGGCCAGCCGGTCCAGCACATCAAAGCCGGCGTTGTGACGGGTATGTTCGTATTCTCGGCCGGGATTGCCTAAGCCGACGATTAACTTCATAAATCATTCCTCCTGTCTTTTCATAGAAGCGTAGTTCAGCCTCTTGTTGAAGGGGTGCACCATTTTGTGCTTACCGTGTCAACAAGACGCAAAATGACCGGATTTCAATTCATCCCGGTCTTTTCGTGCGCGATCATTATATCAGAATTCTGCCCGGTTGTCCTATCCGCAGACTCGATTTTTCGTCTTTTCTTTTTTCTCAAATGAAAAGGCAACCTCTTTTGAGATTGCCAAATATTTTTAACTCCCGTTTCAGACCAGGGACTTTCAACTTTTCGCAGACGAAGTTTCCTTCTGCTATTTACAGCTTTACGCAGGATAACAGTTTTATCCATCATTTTTGCGACATTTTATGTTTTATTCTCCTGATTTCAAAAAAATTCGGGTTAATACAAAATCCGGTTTGTTATTTTTCCGGCTTTTCTTCTTCTGCCGCTTCCGTTTTCGACCAGCTCTGCATCGGACTCACTTCGCGGATTCCCAGATCCCGCAGGATGTTGCCGCCCATTTCCGTTGCCGCCCAGCTGGACACCGGCTTTTCCACCCGCTGCGCTAATTCCGCATCGCCGCGATCCTGCGCGATTCCCGCCAGGAAAGCCGCGGCGATATTCCGGTAAATATCCAGCATCTGTCGGGAACATTTCATTTTCCTGATCAGGCCCTGCGCCAGATCCAGAAATACGGCTTCCCCGCGGTCGCCCTGCTTCGTATACCAGTTCCAGCTGGCGGTATACAGCTGATAGAACAGCTGATCCTGAAAATAATCTTCCTTTTCCAGCACCTTTTCATGCAGGCGGTTTAACAGCTCGGTCTTGTTCTGGCTGTACGCTTTGAAACTGCACGCGAAACAGAGATAATAAAAACTATCTTCGTTTAAGCCGATCTTATTGCGCCGGCGATGCTTCGGATCAATGATGATTTTACTTAAATCAATCCGCTGCAGACATGCTTCAATTTCAGACAACTCATGATAATACTTGATCAATCCCCACAATTTCAGGATTTCACCTTTTGCCGCAAACTCTGAATCCTGAATCGACGTAATAAACTGATCAATTACCGGAAAAAATTGGGCTTCATCGCCGATCTGATCGACGCAGGCAATCAGTTTTTTCATTTTCTTGGAACGCTTCAGCAACGTCAGCAGGGAAATCAACATGCCCGCTGAAATCGCGAAGCAGACAATCGTAATTACAAGACTCATAAAAAAAGTCACCTCTTCGGTGACATTATACCTGATTTAGCTCAGGAAAAAAAGCATTGCCGGTTTCTGTCAGTCGCCAAGTCTTCCGAAGAAGGTCAGCGCGATCAGGCCACTGATCCCTACCAGACTGTAGATAATCCGTGAAAACAGCGTGCCTGGACCAAACAGGAAGGAAACCAGGTTGAATTCAAAAGCTCCGACCAGACCCCAGTTGACTGCGCCGACGATGACCAGAAGCAAGGCAATTCCATTGATCATTTTCATCTCATCGATCCTCCTGGTCGTTAGTATGGCCAGCCTCGAACCATTTTATAACTTTAAACAGAAATTGGAAAACTTCGCACCGTTTCTCTGAGCCTCAAATTTTTTTCCTTCCCTCTATTTCAACCTTGGTTTTTACAGGAACTTTCCGCAAGCAGAAGTCGCTGGTTGCCAATCACATTTCAAAAGTTATCCCGTAAATCCGAACTTTTCGCTGCCTGCTTTTGGTTTTAAATAAAAAATTCCCACGGTCTGCCCATGAGAATTTCTTTTGTTTATTCCACTTCCAATTTCTTTTCAAGAATAAAGTAGATGACGCCGTAGAACAAAGCACAGGTCAGCAAGGCGATCAGAATCTCCACCGCGAGGATTCCATTGGTCGGCATTCCGTGCATCAGCTGAGTCAGCGGGCCGGAAAAGCTGTCGCGAATCATCCCCAGCACGATCGAAATTGCGAAGAACAGCGTCACGGAGATCGCCGTCTTATGCCGCGGCGTAAACTTCGTCTGCGGCAGCGTAATGACCATATAAACATACAGAATCATTTCCGCCATGCCCGAGAAAATCAGAACCAGTGCCAAGATCGATCTTACCAGATCTGACAGATCTATATGCAGATGAGAGAATAAGCGCATCCATTCCGACCAGCTTGGCAAGTCCATCCCCACCAGAATCCCGGCAACCAGAACCATGAGCATATAACCGAACATCAATACGAAACCGGCGATCAAAATCCACAGAATATCCGCCACTACCTTGCTTAAAATCAGCTGATGCGTTGTGACCGGCAGCGTCAGGGTCAGATAACCCGGGCGTTTAAACATGGAATTCCGGTAATTCAGCGCAATGTTGATCGCTGTGCTGATGATGATCGCCATTGTCAGAATACTAATCACAAGAATGGAAATCATGCCCAGCATGTTCATCGTCGAGTCCGTTTGAACCATCGCCTGATTCATCATAATCTGATCTTTAAATAAGATCGGCGACAGACCGCAGGCGGCGATGAAGACCAGATAGATAATCCCATAGCTGCGCCATTCATGAATCAATTCATATTTTAAGAGTTTTAACATTTGAAGACCTCCCGGAAAACTTCGTCTACCGATTTTCCTGTTTCCGCCCGGAGCTGCTCCGCATTCTCATGCATGGCCAGCTCTCCATATTTCAAGAAGATAACATCATCGAAGATTTTTTCGATATCGCTGATCAAATGCGTGGAGATCAGAACGATTGCGTCTTCGGCATAGTTGTTCAGGATAATATCGAGAATCAATTCGCGTGCCGCCGGATCGACTCCGCCGATCGGCTCGTCCAGCACATAGATCCGGGCTTTGCGGCTCATGACCAGACACAGCTGAAATTTCTCCTTCATGCCCTTGGACATTGACTTGATCCGCATGTTCGCATTCAAATCCAGACGCTTCATCAACAGGCGGGCTTTTGTACTGTCAAAGTCTGCGTACATATCCTCAAACATCTTCAGCGCATCGCTGGCTTTCATCCAGTCGCTGAAATAGCTCTCGTCCGGCAGATAGGAAATCATGCTTTTGGTATAAGCATCCGGCTTATGCCCGTCGATCAGAATCTCGCCGCTGTAATCCCGAAGCAGGCCGTTCATAATCTTGATTAAGGTCGTCTTACCGCTGCCATTGGGACCCAGCAGCCCGATGATCTGACCTGGAATCAGATCCAGATCTACATTTTTTAACGCCGTTGTCTGACTGTAAGATTTCGTCAAGCCCCGGATCTGAATCAAAGGTTTAGTGTTTTCCGTTGTCATTGTCTCTCTCCTTTACATAATAAGCGGTCTGGGTGAGAATTTCTTCCCCCTCAAATCCCAGATTCTCCATCTCTTTCACATAGCGGCTGATGCAGGAAGTCGCCATCTGCTCGCGAACCAGACTGATCAGTTCCTCATTTTCACAGATAAAACGACCTGCGGTTCGTTCGCTTTTCAGTAGCCCTTCACGCTCCAGCTCGGATAACGAGCGCTGCACGGTATTGGGATTGACGCCGAAGTGCAGAGCCAGATCCCGTACGGAATCGACCCGATCGCCAGGCTTTAACCGTCCGGATACGATCTCTTTTTTGATATAATCCATGACCTGGATATAAATCGGAAGGTTGGAATCAAAATCGATTGCCATAGGTTTTCTCCTCTCTGTATTAGTACACTAATACAATAACACCGTCTAATACTTCTGTCAACACAAAAAAAACAAAGTCTTCGCCTTGTTTTTTCGTGTGAAAAATCTCATTCGCATTCTTTTGTGCTTGCACGTTGGGAAGCTTTCCGATTTTTTCCCTGCTGCAGGCGAAGCTGAGCTTCCGCAAACTGACGATCCCACAGAGCGATCAACAGAGCTTCCTCGGGCGACAACCGCGTTCGCCACGCATCATCCAGATCCATAATAAATAATTTTTCCAGTTCTTTTCTGCGGCCTTCATCCATTCTTTTTTCCTCCTGTCACATAATGTAGTCTTTTTGTGACAGCTGTTTTATAATGAATTTAACCTTCAAATAAGCCTTTATATAAAGGCTTATCCTTACAATTTAGGATGAAGCAAAATGCCTACTTTTTTTGTCAAAAATCGGTGTTGAAACGAAATTTCTGATGGACTTGTTTTAAATCCTGATAAGTTGATTATTTCCCCTTTTGAATAATTCCTAAAAAATCCATCTCTCTGTTTTTTGCCCGCAGACCTGCCAGGAAGGTGGATTTTTATGTTCCTTTATGATTTTTTTATTTTATCGGGAAGTCGTTTGTTTGATACCGCGCTTTCTCCCGCTTCTCGTCCTTGGAAGTCAACTCACGCTTTTGATCTCAACGGTAAAGCACCCGGGCCAGACCTTGCCGCAGTCTTCTGTGCCGGCGCTGCCGCTTTAAGATTCTCTGATACGCCTGCGGATCTTGGATATAGTCGAACTCACCGAGGAACTCAATGAATTCTCCGCCGAAGCTTTTCTTGAAATCATGAATACCGTAGTACTGATCCTCCGGATTCAGCGCGCCGGATACGCCTTCAAAATCATAGGTCTTCGCTCCCCTTTTCCAGCAATCCTCGATCACCGCGCTGTGCAGCGCAAAAGCGGCGCGGAAGTTCGGCAGAATTTTCTTTGTATACATATTGACGTTATAGACATGCTCGCCTTGTTGAATGATGAGTTTAGCGCCCAGTTTGATTCACCCAGTCCCTGATAATCCCGCATCAGTTCCGCAATCTCCTGATCCAGCGCCGCAATCTGTTTCTGATTTTCAGCGAGGCGTTGAGCATTGATCAACTTTCCCTGCTGACAAATAAGCTGTTCGCGCAGAAGTTTCAGATGACTCAAAGCCTGATCGACATTTGCGCTGACAACATACAAACGGGCCTGATCAGGGAAACATTCCATCAGCTGCCGGAAATCCTTTTCTTTTTTGGGCAGAAAATGCAGCTTATGCGCCAGCTCCCGTTCCGCTTCGACTAAGATCGACAGATCTCGCTCATCACTTAATTTTACTGAAACCGCGCGCTGAATATTTTTCTTCTGATAGGCGGTGTAATGCTTTATCTGTTTCCGGATCGTTTCCAGCGGCTGATCAAGATTCAGACAATAGGTAAACCGCGACATCCGGTTGCCGCTGTAACCATAGGTATACCCCAGATGATGATAACCGCAGGCTTCCATCTGCGCCGTCACAAATTCATTGTTAAATCCCTCCGGTTTAATCCGGCCATCTTTTTCATGCTCGATCCGCGGAATATTCAGCTCCATCCGCAAATACGCCGCACCGCGCCGCTTGGCCAATTCCGTTAAAGCGCTGGCAAAGAATTGCAAGGTTTCTGAGTTCGTATAATCCAGATTGAACCCATAACAGAGATAACCATACTCCTTCCTGCCGCATTTCTCCCATTGGATTAAGGCTGTCGCCACAATTTCATCCTTTTCATTGCGGGCGGAGACCCGCTGAACCTCAATCCCCTTTCGGCGACAAAGTTCGCCATAAAAATGGGTTTTCGTATAGTGCGGAATTTTCCCGCTGGCCGCGAAGGCGTCGAAGGGCTGGGACTGTTCATGTTCGATCAGTCTTAACATGTCTTCACCCTCCATCGCCGCACCGCTTTGATCAAGGCGATACCCCGATCCAGCGTCCAGGCAAGAACCGGCATGACCGGCAGATCAAATTCGCCGATCATCTCTTCAATCTGAATTGGAAAATTTCCTTTAAAGACGCTGAGTCCATCGTCCAGCGTCCCTTCCACGCCGCCCAGATTGCAGCGCTGAATGCCCATTTTCCGCGCCTTTTCAAACAATCGCCAGTGTGCGGAATACGGCGCGCGATAGGAGAGAAATTCACTGTGGGTGCCCGCGTACAGGACTTCCATCTGATCATCCTGAATCAAAGCCAATAATCCGCACAGCGTCACAACGGAAGAACCTTCGCTGAATTTTTTCTCCAGAAATTCCTGTTCCCGGTTCAGATTGATGATCTGTTCTTTTTCTGCTTTGTTTAAGTCTTCCGTTTTTCCTTGAAGCTCAGACAACTGATTTGTGATTCTGTCCAGCCGTTGCTTCAAATCCAGCCGGGCAGTGATCAGTACGGCACGTTCGCCATACAGGGCTGTCAACCGTTTAAAGTAAGCCGCATTGCGCAGATGGATTTTTTTCCGCTGTTCAGTTTGTTTCATCACTTCCGCAAAATGTTCCAGCTCGCTTTCGCCTTCATGGATCGTCACACCGCATTTTTCAGCATGCCGGATACTTCGCCGGGTCTTGGCGCTTAGCGCTGCCCAATCCATTTGTTCCCGCAGCATCACCGCCTGAAAGCGCGGCTGCGTGGCTTCACGCAGGTACAGCGTATATCCTTTATGACGGCATTTCATTTCCGTCAGCTGCCGGATAACGGGAGCCTGACGATGCTCGCCGTGTTCCTGATTGCGTTGAACATAGGGGTATGTCCGGTCGATCAGATTCGGATCGAAGCGAATCGTGACCGCATGGCTGCGGCGCGCCAGCTTCTTCAGCTTTGCGAAGAAGAAACGAATTAACGGTTCATCCTGATAATTGACGATCGGACCACGGGGAATATAAAACAAACTCAGCCCCAGCGGCAGCGGACGAATCAAAATCATCGCATAAGCCCGAATTGTTCCGCCGCGGCGGACGACGACTTGTTTCATCGACCAGTTTTCCTTGACCTGGCTCCAGCGGGCATGTTGAAGTAAATTGTTCTGCGGATGGCCTTCCAGAAAATCTTCGATTTCCTGAGGTTTGGGATGTTCATCAAAAACATATTCGTCTGCGATCATAGCGATTCTCTCCTTCTATCCCTGAACCTCGATCTGTTTCTAAAATGATCGAATAAGCAGAGAGTCTACAAATGTAGTTCCAATATAAGTCTACATTTGTAGTTTTGTTTTGTCAAATTCTACTTGTGTTTTTCTTCAAGATTTCGCAACATTTCCTTTTTTCCTGGAATTTCAGGTTTCAAAAAAAGAACAGTCGCCCATTCTTTTTTTGTCGCTTTTAATTTGTCTGTTCAGGATTCTTTATCAAAAGACCAGTGAAAATAGTTAACTGGTTCAATGCCTTCGCTCCATTCACCCTCGGGATAGCCTTGTAATTCCAGATACCGTTTTAAATTTTGCTCCGTCAGCAGCGAATCCATAATGATGTTTTGAGATACGGTATAGCCGTTAATCGTACCCATCGGATTTTCTCCGGCTTCCCGGGCAATGGAATACGATTCAAAGAGACCCCTGCAGGTTTCGTCATCTCCTGTACATCCCTCTGCTCTGAACTCCAGCTCAATTTGTAACGTAGTTTGATCCTCGCTCATCTGAAAGCTGGATTTCAGCTCGGAAGGCAGCGGGTCGGTCATTTCAAACGTGACATCTCCATCAAATGCGCTGACGATCAACTTTCCTTCCTGTTTCTTCGCAGTTACGCCTTCCGCCAACACAATCGTTTCCGAAGAAGGTGTCGGCACTGTCTCTGCCGAGGCTTCCGGCGTTCTTTCTGCAGGGAGTGCCGCCGGCGAATTTTCGGCAGGTTCTTTTATTTCCTGCGCCGCACAGCTTGCCAATACGAAACAGGCCAAAATTAGTGCAAACTTTTTCATTCGATGTCTTCCTTTCTTCTGTCAAATATCAAAAAAACCAGATCAAAAACATATAAACTTTATTTAGCTATCGAATTTTTTCAAAAGTCAGATGATTCAATAAAGGCATGGATTTCTCGTCGGATGGCCAGAAACCAACTGATTTCAGATAATCCGTTCCTTCACTCGTCAGATTTAAACCCAAATCCGAAGTGATGCAAAGAATTTCCGTATCACTGAATCGCATGACCTCCGTTGCGATCAAAGCGCCGTCGCCAAAGTAACCGCCGTCAACCGGGGGTTCGTCAAATAAACCGAAAACATAATAGCCATCATATGAACCATGTGTATAATCTGAACTCATCCAGTCTTCGATCGGCCATTCATAATACTGGAAGCCCACTTCGTTTGACAGCTTATCATAAATCATAAACACATCGGCCGGCACTTCCTGATCAATGGTAATCCGCAGGTTCATTTGCGGTATATTGTAAATATAGTTCGATTCTGCTTTCACAGGTTCAATAATTGAAGCCCATGGAAAATTATTTCGGATCCTCTCTTTTTTCAGTTTGGCTTCGTCTTCTGTGCTTTCAAAGTGAGATCCTGTTTCACCAAGATTACTCAAAAGTTCACGGATATCTTCTGTGTAATCATGATCCAGCTGAACCAGCCAGTCGTTGATCAACGCCAGGTCTCCTTTCAGGAAACAGATATGGATTACTTCCGGGAAAGGATAGCTTGTATATTGATCTCCAGGATGAATGACGAAGGTTAATAACCAGTCATTTTTGAATTCAGGATTTTGATTTGTCCACGTATTCTTTCCCAATTCCACATATTCTCCATGAAGATCAGAAAACACATCAAAATAAGTATATTGATGCGGCTGAATCCATTGCCAGTTGACTTCCTTTTCAGGCTGGAGTCTGGAATTTATATCAGCTACTGTGATTTTTGCGATTTCTCCCTCCACTGGATTGATCGTTAATTCTCCCGTCTTGATTTCCGGCTGTTCATAACCGATCAAAGCATAGAAATCATAAAGTGCGTAAGGATCGTCAGTATAACTGATCTTTCCCTGTTGATCCTTGAGATAAAGCCATTGGGGATTGGTCCAAGCCAAATAGTCTTTCCCGTTAAAATGGATTTTCAAATCATAATAATAAGGTTCGCTGATAGGCGCTCGCTGGCGCTCAATCACCTTCTGCATCGTTTCCAGAACAGCCGGATCTTCGCTTTGAACCATCAGTTCCGCGTTGTCTTCATTGCGGCTGATCCGCAGCAACTGTTCTTCCTGCTGGCCTGGCTGAGCCTGAACGCCGCAGGCAATCAACATGGAACCCATGCCAGCACATAACAGGATCAACGTTAAGATCAGCGTCCCTTTCTTTTTCCTTGAGGAATCAAATAGGGCCTGAATTCTTTTTTTCAGCGGTTTTCCTGATGAAAAGCGGGTGGAGAATGCCGTCATCGGAAGACGGGTCTGACGGATGACATCGACGATCATCCGGCCATAGACTGCTCTGACTTCTTTCGGCTGGTCTTTTAACAGGCGCTGATCGCACGCCATCTCGATATCATTTTCCGCCTGATTGTTCATCAGCCAGACGAGCGGATTAAACCAGTGGATCGTCTGCGCTGCGCTGAGCAGCACTTTCTTCCACAAATCCTTTTGTTTTAAATGAATTAATTCATGCATCAGAATCAGATCCAGATTTTCATGGTCCAACAATTCCGGCGCCAAAACGATTGACGGATTGAAAAAACCGATTGCCATCGGCGTCGGTGCTGACCGGCTGACCATCAGCGGCGGTATTTTCCTGATTTGCATTTTCCGGCACAGCTGGCGCAGCAGACGGCCTTGCGGACTTTGCCTGGAAATTCGCCGGCCGCGGGCCATCAACAGTTTTTTTACCTGATGATAGTCAAGAATTAAGCGAAGGAGGGAAAATCCCATGCCAAGGATCCAGATTCCCGTCAGAATCTGCACGGCAGAAAGGGAAAACCCGGACGCGGGTGAAAGACTTTCTTCATTGTTTTTTTCAGGATTATCCGCAGGCGCATTCTGCGGAATCTGAGGGACGGCGTTCTCCTCGGTCATCTCCGGAAGCAAAGTTTCGGTAAAAACAGAAGCAACGGGATGCGGCTGCACCATGGTCTGCGGAATGGGAATCGTAACCGCTGCGGAAGGCAAGGATATATTCCATGGCAGAATCAGCCGCAAAGCGATTGCCAGCCAGGCGAACACTGCCGCTGAAGCCCGGTAGCGTTTATGCAAAGCTTTGGAAAAAATAAACAGAAGCAGAATGAGCACAGACATGGAAAGAGAAATTTCAATGACCTGTCCGAACAAATCAACCATGCTTTTTTTCTTCTTTCCGAATGATTTCTTCCAGTTCCTCCAGATCTGCTTCTGATAGATTTTCATTTTTAACCAGCGTCATAAATAAACTGCGCACCGACTTACGGTGAAACCGCTCAAAGAATCGAACTGTTTCCTGATCGCGATATTCTTCTTCGCTGATCAACGGAACATAGGTTTTCAACCGTCCCTGCTTGGCGACGTGTACAAACCCTTTCTCTTCCAGACGCGCCAACAGCGCCTGAATCGTCGACATCGTCCAGTCCCGTTCAATGTGTCTGGCAATTTCCGATGTTTTTGCCGGAATCTCGCATTGCCAGATCGCCGTCATCACTTCCAGCTCCGTGTCCGGCAGCCTTTTCTCTCCGCCCATGATTATCACCTCTACATTTGTCAATATAATCATAACGATTTCCTTTACAAATGTCAATGTGTTCTCTCGCTTCAACCCGTGAACACAAAAAAAGCTGTAACGCTTGGTTTTTTCCTTTTGCGTTACAGCTCTTTCTTCAATTTATTTCTTTCCCGCAGTCTTTGTGCGGTCATACATGATTTTCAGATGACGCCGGCTGCCTTCGCCTTCGCTCTCCGTCTTGATGTATGGCCAGTCCGACAAATACTGATGGATGACTTTCCGTTCATCATTCGGCATCGGATCCAGTGAAGCATCCACTTTCGTGCGCTGCACCGTTTTCGCAATTCGTCCGGCAATCGACTTCACCTTTTCATACCGTTCTTCTTTGTAATGATTGATATCAATCATGACTGAGAAACGCTTGCGGAACGCTGAATTGACAGCTCCGCGCACCACGGTATTCAACGCCTGCAGCGTCTGGCCGTTCTTGCCGATGATCACCGCGTTGTTTTCCGCGTTCAGCATGATCCGATAACCGCCGTCTTCCTCAAAGATCTCAATTTCGACATCCTGATTCAGACCGGTGAAAAACTCGCCGATATAATTGAAGAGAAACTCTTTGACATCACAGGAAGCATAAACCTCAGCGGTGACTGAAGCTCCGATTCCCAGGAATCCTTGTTTTTCTTCGGTAACGAAATAAGTCAGTTCCTCGACGGACACGCCTTTTTCTTTCGCTGCGGAATTCAGTACGTCATTTAATGTTTTTCCTGTGTATTTCTTCATAAAGTCCCTTCTTTTCTATTTCTTATCGATATAGATAAACTGAACGAACAAGGTCTTAAAGATCATAACCAGCGAAGAAACAGCCCAGTAAATCGTCATGGCTGCCGGCCAGTTAACGGAGATGACAAGGATGAAGACCATCATGTAGATCATCATATTGCCGCCTGGCTGCTTGGTCTTTTCATACTTTTTATGATGTGCGGCGGCTTCCTTCTTCGCTTTCTGCGTCGCTAAGAACTGCGGCAGCATCATCGAACCGATCTGGCAGATCGCCATGATGACAAACAATACCAGATACAGCCACTGTCCCGACATAATGCCATGCAGCGGCGTTTCTTTCAGACTTAAGCCCCACATCGTGCCGTTAACGACGGATTCAGCACGCTGAACCGACATGTAAACCGCCATGATGATCGGCAGCTGAATGAAAGAGGAAATAATTGCGCCGAACGGATTGATGCCGTTTTCCTTGTATAAGCGCTGCATTTCCTGAGCCTGCGCCATCTGGGAACGCTCGTCGGTCTTGCCTTCGTACTTTTTCGTGATCCGGTTCATTTCCGGCTGGATGACCTGCATCTTCTGAGTCATGACCGTCGACTTGATCGTGAAGATCAGCGTGATCAGATGAACCAGCAGGGTGACGATGGAAACGGACAGCGCGACTCCGACATACGGCGTCAGGAAGTTAATTAACTTCGATAACGGGAAGACGAAGAATGCGTTGAACCAGTTTTCATTGGCCATCATATACTTAAACGTCGTCTCTGATGTGATTTGAATAACTTCTTTTGTTTCCGGATCTACTGGTGATGTGCATCCGCTTGCCAAAAACAGCAGCGCGACGAAGACCAACAGCAGAAGCAACTGTTTTTTACGATTTCTCATTGAACTCTCCTTAACTGAATAATCATGCGTACTTCTTTATTTTAACTTTTTTAATAAGGCTTTCCAAGTCTTTTTTGTTGTCTGCATAACTTTGTTCCAGAAACTTTTTCCTGACGATTAAAATTCCGTCAAAATTTTCATCAAAATCATAAATTTCCTGAAACATCATCCGCACCTGACGCTTGGTTTTGTTTCTGACCACGGCATTGCCCAATTTCTTGCCGACAGAAATTCCGATCCGGCTGTGCTCCTCTTTGCGTGCTTTGACATACAGTACGAAAGAAGGGCAGCTGACAAATTTCCGATGCTCAATAATCGTTTGAAATTCGCCGGCTTTTTTGATCCGATATTTTTTCTTCATCTTGATTTATTAAAAAAGCCACCTGTGGGTGACTATTTTATGCCGACAAGATCTTTCTGCCTTTAGCACGACGGCGGGCTAAAACTTTACGTCCTCCGACCGTTTTCATGCGGGCTCTGAAACCGTGGACTTTTTGGTGTTTTCTTTTGCTCGGTTGATAAGTTCTTTTCATATTAAAGAGCCACCTCCAGTTCTTTTTATACAATAATGAGCAATTGCTGGTACATTATACAATAGTTTTTCTGTAAAAGTCAACTAAACTCCGCCGACTTCCCCCTCTGATTTCTCCTTTTTTGATAAAATGAAAGAAGTTTTTTTTATTTTCACTCAGATCAAGGCAATTTCGGCCGCTTCCTCAGCATCTCTTTTACTGAATTTCTCGGCGCTTCTGGCGCACCTTTTTAAGCCCTGTTCTTGATTCTCCCGATTGAAAGCTATACAATAAAGATACTCTTTATTCCTGAATTCAATTTATCATTTTACCAGTTTATCCCAGGGATAATTCCGCAATTACAAACCAGAAAAACAAAACCTGAAAATCAATAACGCTGATTTCCGGAAGAAATATAAACCGGAATTCTTTTTCCGTTTTTCTTCTTCTTTGTTTCATTAAAACGTCGGTAATATTTGCTTTTCACGTGCACAAGGTCAGAAGACGACTTTTTCTCCTTAGAAAACGGGTGAAGATCCATGAAACACAAAACGAATTTCTCTCAAAAAAAGACGGTTTTCCGTACAAGCTGGTTTTTGATCGCCGGCAGTCTGATCGTGTCGCTTTTGGTGATTGCCGGTCTGCTTCAGATCAATCAAAAGCGCAATGAAGAGGTTTTTCAGAAACTGATCAGTGAAATCCTGAGCGTTTCTCATCAGCAGCAGGAATTAGAAGCGATCAATGCCATTGAAGATACCCAGCGCAGTCTGGAAGCCATCGCGGCAATTTACCAGACGTCCGACACCGATCCCAACAGCCCCTGGACGCAATCCTATCTGACTGCCATTGAAAACTTCAATACGGTTCGGGATATTCAATATGTTTCCGCTCAGACGCTGCAATCCATGGTCAATACGCCGGTGCCGGGAACTGATCCGCAGGGGATCCAAAACTTGCTGGACGGCCATCCTTACGTTTCGGATCTGTTCCGCCAAAAACAATACGGGACGGACGCCCTGATCAGCGTTTCTGTCCCGGTGATCCAGAAAGGTCAGGTGATCGGCGCCTTCCACAGCATTCTTAACGCCAATCTGTTCGTCAGTGTTCCCAATGCCAGAAATGAAGAATATGCCCAGAATTTTCTGATCCGCCGCGACGGCGAAATTATTCTTGAGCCGTTTGGATGGCCGGAAATTCCTTATCAGCTTCAGTCGGAACTGGAGAACATCGGCGTTTCTGAAGATGCGATCGCCCATGTGGAAGCGGCGCTGAACCGGGGCGAAAGCGATATGCTGCTGGTCAAAGGCACGAAAAACCGCGCGTTGTATCTCACGATTTCCGCTTTGGGCTATAACGACTGGCTGCTGCTGACGATCGCTTATCCTTACGAATTTAAGGGATATTCCAAGCTGATCAGCCAAAACGCCGCGGTTTTAACTGCTTCGCTGATTCTCTTTCTGATTTTGCTCGCTGGAATGATCATCACTATTTTTATCTGGCAGCGGAAGAAAATTTTGCACAATCAGGCGCGCTACGATCTGCTCGCACAATTCTCGGATACCATTTTATTTGAATATTCCTGTAAAACACAGCGGCTGACATTTACGCCCAACATTGCGGAACGATTTAACGTGCCGGCTGATCTGATTCTTTACCCCATGGATTATCCGGGGGCCATGCCTTTGATCCATCCGGATGACCAGACCACTTTGATCACCATGCTGAAAACAGCGTCCCAGGCCGCCGTTGATACCTTATACCGCATCGACGTTCGTTTCCAGACCCGTGCCGGGAATTACCGCTGGGTTTCCTGCCAGGGACAAACGCTGCGCGAGCGCGGCGGGCGGCCGTTATCCATTATCGGAAAGATCGCCGACATTCAGGATCAGAAATCCAAGGAGGAACGATTGATCGAAAAATCTTCCACTGACGCGATGACCGGCGCCTTGAACCGGGAAGCAACCAAAGCGCAGATCACCGAACATCTGAATGAAGAGGAAACCGGCTTTTTGTTCTTACTGGACATTGATAATTTTAAAGAGATTAACGATACGCGGGGTCACCGGATCGGCGATCAGATCCTGATTGACCTCGTAGAGCTGCTTAAATCCGAATTTCGCCAGAACGACGTGATCGGAAGACTGGGCGGGGATGAATTCATGGTTTTCATGGGACAAACCCGCGATCCGATGATTGCGGTTCAGAAAGCTTCGCATATTCTTAAACGGCTCGCTGCGGAAAAAGCCGGAACTTTTTCCGTCAGCATCGGCATTGCCTACGCGCCCATCGACGGCACGACTTATGATCAGCTGTATGACGCCGCAGATATAGCAATGTATCAGGCAAAACGGCAGGGGAAAAACAGTTTTTACCTGCGGACCTCGCCTGTGGATTCTAAAACGGCAAAGGATCTGGACCGCCCGGTTCATCGGGAAGATCCTCCGGCGCAACACTAGCGTCCTGATCAGACAGTCACTGCGGCAGGATGGGCACCGATCTTTTTTCAGACATCCTTTTGATCATAAATTTCCGGCCCCGCTTTTCAGCGATTATCCAAACTTGCAAGCACTGCGGCCGGTTTTTTTATTGATTTGATAGACGAAAATCATTTTATAATCGTTTGTCTATCCTGTTTTTCCCTGCATGCAGTCGTTGTGACCGCCCAGAATAAAACAGGATTTGCGGATTAAAACAGCGCTGAAATCACGCGTTCAAATCGAAAGCTCCTACAGAAAACTTATTTTTCCAGAAACCTTCTTCAATTTCATGCGTTTTTCAGAATAAAACCTTCCGACATCTTGCAAGCCGGAAGGTTTCTGCTTTTTTATATCAATTCAGCCGATCAAGCCGTATTCTTTCAGTGCTTTCGCAATGCCATCCTGATCGATCGGGGCCGTGACCTTTTCAACGACAGGCTGCAGGGAAGGCGTACCGTTACCCATTAAAACGCTGTGCGGCACATGTTTGAGCATGGGCAGATCGTTCGTGCTGTCGCCGAAGACGTAGCAGTCCTGCAGATCAACATTGTATTTTTCCCGCACGACGTCAATCGCCATTGCTTTGCTGCAAGCCTGAGGGACAATCTCCGCGAATCCGTCGAAACGGTCGATAAACGCAAATTCTTTCTGCTTCAAAAAATGTTTGAAGTCTTCCAGATCGCTGCGCTGATCATAAGCGATGCAGAACTTTACGAATTCGGAGCGGTGGTCAATCCAGGGAACAATGTTGTTGAAGCCTTCGCTGTGCAGAATCTCCATCGACTTCACAAAACCGTTCTCCACATGTCCCAGGCTGACGTAACAGGTCGGCGTATTTTCACCGAATACGTCGATCCGGCACGCGTCGGCTTTTTCCTTGATCTGCTGGCAGACGGTTTGTGGAATCTGATGACGGTAGAGGGGTTTTCCCTGAACCAGAATTTCCGTACCGCAGCCGCAGCAGTAGCCGTCAAAATTCAAAGCTTTGATCCTCGCTGAAACGTGGGAATAGGGCCGGCCGGTGTTGATAAATACAACGCTGCCGTTGCGCCGGGCCGCGTGCAGGGCTTCAATCGTACTTTGCGGAATCTGGTGCGTCTGTTCATCCACCAGCGTACCGTCAATATCAAAAAAGAGACATTTTTTCTTCATCGCTGCTCCTTCATCTTCTTCATTGGCTCAAAAACAGCCCTATTATAGCAGATGAATTAGAAATTGAAAAGCCTAATCCAGTAAATTGTAATATTCTTCTACGGTTAAACCGCTTTCATAGATTTTCTGCGCTTCTTCCGTGCCGAAATAGCGGTAATGCCACGGTTCAAAGATATAACCGGTGATTTCTTCCTTGCTTTCCGGATAGCGCAGGATGAAGCCGTATTTCCAGGCGTTTTCTTTCAGCCAGACGCCTTCGTCGGTATCCTTGAAACAGCCTTTGAGATAACAGCTGCCGTTCGTTCCGGATAAATCGGCGGCCAGTCCGGTCTGGTGCTCGCTCTGGCCCGGTTTGGCGGAATAGCGGCTGGCTTCTTCCTCGCCGTCGCGGGCGACATAGTTGTTATACAAATTTTTCTGATAATCATAAGAACGGTAGCCGCTGCCGATCATTAAAGAAATGCCGTCTTCTTTTGCGGCGTCAAACATGATTTTCATCGCGTCCGCCGCCTCCTGACGCAGCGTGACGGAAGACTTGGCCAGCGGCACATCCGGTTTCACCAGGTCGGCCGGTTCATAATCTTCGCCTAAGGGACGCTGCTTGTTGACGATCAGCGTAATGCTTTCAAGACTGGTCAGATCTGGAACTTCCATAAGAATATCTCCTTCCCCATCCTCCTTACCCGACGCCGGAGTCTCCTCCGGTGCATCAGTTGGCTGCGGCGAGGTCGTTTCGGCAGGGGCAGAATGATCCTCGGCCGGCGTCTTTGCCTTTTTTCCACAACCGTCGATCGTCATGACCAGCATCAGGGCAATCAGTATTTTCGTTATTTTCAACACTTGCTCATCTCCTGTTCTTCCCGGTTTTTCTCCTGAATCCGGCGCAGCGCCTCAGCAACGTCGGGCACAATATATTTAGCCCGCGCCAGGATTTCCGGATTGCTTTTTTCCATCGCGTAGCTTTCTTCAATCAATTCAAACATTTCCAGATCATTGATAGAATCCCCTAAAACGGCGATCTCATACAGCGGCACATGGTCGAGTGCGGCGATCTTCTGAATTCCGCTGGCCTTGTTGACGCCGGGTTTCATCATCGAGTATCCATCATGGCGGGTCATGACCGGATCATAGCCCAATCGCGCAGCCTGTCTGGCCAGCAGCGCTAACGTTTCCGGCTGATGGCAAAGAATCACCAGCGAAACAAAGGTTATTTCAGGTTTGCGATGGCTCAGCTCCGCAAGTGTCCACGGCAGGATTTCCCGATGGTCCGGCACATTGTCCGGATCGGAAAATTCGTCGATGTATTCCGGTTTCCGATCCGCAAAGCAATAATCATTCTGATTCGTGATGCACAACAGTTCCGCCGGCTGATTTTCCAACAAAGCATGGACATGCCGCGCTTCTTCCAGCGTAAATACACTTTCGTAAATCAGCTTCTGGCGCGATGTGACGTAAGCGCCGGAATAGGCGACCGTATCAAAGCTGAACTGCCGGCCATAAGTCCGCGGAACAAAGTCGGCGGGACGCCCCGTCGCCAGTGCGAAGTGTACGCCGGAGTTCACCGTCTTGTTGATTTCCCGGAGGTTTTCCACCGAAATCGTGTATTCCCCCTGCTCGTTATCCTGAACCAGCGTTCCGTCCACGTCGCAAAAGATCAAACGTATCATTTTTTAATCCTCACTTTATCGTATTGTAATTATACCATCGCGGCAATGGTAAGCAAATCCCAAGATATCCACAGGAAAAACCGCAGCTTCTGTCCAACCCGCGGATTTTCGGGGTTTTCCCGCGGTTGGATAATTCTTTATCCACGCCTTCTCCGCATTCCACATTCAATAGTTATCCACAGTTGTGGATAATGGTGGATTATGTCAAAAAGACTTTTATAAAAGGCTATTTTGATATGGATAAACTATTGATAACTTTATGTTCCACCGGTTTTATCCCCATTTTCCCCAAAAAAGTTATCCATGTCCACTTTTCCCCACTTTCTCCACAATGGAAAAGATGTGGATTACAGTGGATAACCCGGCATAAACAAACAATAAACACCGATTTAAGGACACTTATCCTGTGGAAAACTTTTTTTGGAAGAAAATCATCGTGGAAAAATGCTGATAAATTAGCTAAACTAGTAGTGCTATGGAAACTTATCCACGAATGGGAGTTGTATAAAAAATGACAGTAATGGATTCTTACTTATCCGATATCTGGAAACGAACCCTGACGCTGATCTTGGAAAAGGGGAAACAGCAGGAAAAACTGGACAATCTGATCTTTAATCAGTTTTTTTCCGATTCCAAGCTGATGGACCTTGATGAAAAGAAAGCTCTGGTCGTCGTGCCCGGGTATATCCAGCAAACGATTATGATGCAGAACAAAGAGATCGTTGAAGAAGCGATCAGCGAAGTTCAGGAACGGAAGATCAGCTGCGAGATTATCATGGAAAGCCAGCTGCAGAAAATCCGGCCGATGGCGGCGAAAAAGAAAGCGCCGGCGATCACTGGATTGAACACGACCAACCTGATCCCGGATTACACTTTTGACAATTTCGTAGTCGGGGGAAGCAACCGCGAAAGCCACTCCGCAGCGCTGGCCTGTGCCTACAATCCCGGACAGTTTTTCAACCCGCTGTTCATCTACGGCAATTCCGGGTTAGGCAAGACGCATTTGTTAAACGCGATCGGCAACTACGTCAGCGCCCATGCGCCGGACAAAAAAGTCTACTACACGACCAGCGAAGACTTCGTCAACGCCGTCGTCAATTCCATCAAAAACGGCCAGATTCAGGAATTCAAAGAAGAAATGAACGATCTGGACGTCCTGTTGGTCGACGACATCCAGTTTCTGGCCGGCAAGGAAAAGAGCCATGAAACGTTCTTCTACATCTTTAACGAACTGGTCAACAACAAGAAGCAGATCTGCCTGACCTCCGACCGCCATCCGACCGAGATCAAAGGACTGGAAGAACGCCTGATCAGCCGTTTCTCTTCCGGGTTGTCCGTCGGCGTCGACTCGCCGGAATTTGAAACGTCCGTTGCGATCTTAAAGGTCAAGCTGGAAAAGCAGAGCGTCGATCCGGCGATCATCGACGACGATGTGCTGGCATACATCGCTTCGAATTTTTCGCAGGATGTGCGCAAGCTGGAAGGCGCGCTCAACCGTTTATTATTCTATTCAATCAACTTCTCCAACAGCACCCGGATCGATTTCAAAACGGCGGTTTCCGCGTTCCGCGGCCAGGCCCAGACGATTGATAAAAACGATCTGACCGCCTCCAAGATCATCCGCTGCGTCGCCGATTACTATGGCCTGACCAAACTGCAGCTGGTCTCCAAAACGCGCACGAAAAACATCGCGACCGCCCGGCACATGGCGATGTATCTGTGCCGCAAGCATCTCGACATGCCTTACGTGAAAATCGGCGATGAATTCGGCAAGCGTGATCACTCGACGGTGATGAGCGCCTGCGAGAAAGTTGAGAAGGGGTTAAAGAACGACGAGACCTACCGGCAGGCAGTCGGCGAGCTGGAGAAGCTCATGCAGGTCAAATAGTTAACCACTGCTTTCCACTTTATTTCCGCCGTCAAAAGTGATAAAATAGACCTGTAATATAAGGCTTTTTGAAACGTTATCCACTTTTCCACAGTCCTAATGATGTTGAACTTGAATACTTAATAAAAACACAAGGGAGGTACACCATGAATTTCAAAATCTCCAAGCGAGTTTTCTACTCTGCCCTCAATACCGTATCCAGAGCGATTTCTTCCAACTCGCCATTACCAGCGTTATCCGGCATCAAAATTGAAGTGAATCAGGATTCCATCGTACTGACCGGCAGTGATTCCGATATCTCCATCCAGACCACATTAAATGGCAGCGATGAAGAAACCAATCTGATCGTCAAAGAAACCGGTTCGATTGTGATTGAAGCCAAATATATCCTCGAAATCGTCAGAAAGATCGACGCCGACGAAATCGAACTGGAAATCGTCGACGGTTCGCTGACCAAGATCAGCGGGATGTCGGCAGAATTCCGGATCAACGGGATGCGCGCCCTGGACTATCCGGCGATCGACTTTACCCGCCCGGGTCAGCAGTTTGAAATGGATGCCGACGTCTTATTAAAGGTCATCAGCCAGACGACGTTTGCGACCAGTGATCGGGAAACCCGCCCGGTCTTAACCGGCGTCAACATGAAGTGCAGCGGCAAGCGGCTGGAATGCGTCGCTACCGACAGCTACCGCTTGGCCCGCAAGATCGTCGATCTGACCTCCGAAAACAACTTTAACATTACCATCCCGGCCAAGAGCTTAAATGAAGTGTCCAAGACGATCGCTCAGGACAGCAGCGTGCTGATCGCCGTCTCGGATAAGAAAGCGCAGTTCTGGATTGGTGAAACCGTGATTCAGACCCGTCTGATCGACGGCGCCTATCCGGAAACCGCCCGTTTAATTCCGACAGAATTCGCGCATGAGCTGACCGTGGATTCCCGCGACATGCTCAATGCGATCGACCGTGCGTCGTTCATCAAAAATGAAGGCATTTCCATCGTCAAGCTGAGTGCCAACAGCGAGGAAGTCGTCATTTCCAGCAAATCACAGGAAGTCGGTTCATCGGTTGAAAATTTAAACATCCTTGGCTATGAAGGCAATCCGCTTGAAATCTCATTCAGCGGCAAATATGTGTTTGAAGCGATCCGCGTTTTATCCGCAACGACGATCAAAATTCTGTTCAGCGGCGAGATGAAACCCTTCGTCATCCGCAACACTGACGATGACTCGATTCTGCAGCTGGTTCTGCCGGTCAGAACCTATTCTTAAATCTTTCTGAAACACGAAATAAAAGCACCCAGACGGTGCTTTTTGCTTGCTTTTGTGGTATAATCTATACGATAGGCCACAGGCAGGAAAGGACTCTGACAATGATCAAAATCGATACGGAATTCATTACCTTGGGGCAGCTGCTGAAAATGACGGACTGGATCTCCTCCGGGGGCGAAGCAAAGCTGGCAGTGAAAGAACTCAAGATTACGGTCAACGGTGAAAAAGAAGACCGGCGCGGCCGCAAGCTTTATCCCGGTGATGAAATCAGGATCGAGGATAAGCGTTATACGATCGAACGATGAAGATCAATCAGATCCGCCTGAAAAATTTCAGAAACTATGATTCCTGCCAGTTTATCCCGGATCCGCACATGAATGTGATCATCGGGAAAAACGCGCAGGGCAAAACCAATCTTCTGGAAAGCATCGTACTGCTTTCGACGACACGATCTCACCGGGCTGTGCGGGATCAGGATATGATCCGGGAAGGCCAGGACTTCTGCAAGGCGGAATGCCGGCTGGATACTGAGCCGGAGATGGTGCTGTCGGCGGTGATTCACGGAAAAGGAAAAACGCTGATGATCCATCAGAAGCCGATATCCCGATCCAGCGAATTCATCGGCAAGCTCAACGCGGTGCTGTTTGCGCCTTCGGATTTGGAGCTTTTTGAAGCGCCGCCGAAGGTACGAAGACGGTTGATGGACGTGGAGATCGGCAAGGTTTCGCCGCGGTACATGCAGGCGCTGAGCGCGATGATGAAGCTTTTAAAAGAACGCAACAGCCTTTTGAAACGCGAACACGTCGACAACGCGATGCTGGAGGTTCTGGATCAGCAGATGATCGAGCAGCAGCTGACAATCATCACGATGCGGCGGCAATTCATCGCCAGGATGAATGAAAGTTTAAGCCGGATGTACAGCACGCTGGCCGAAGAAGAAGCGCAGGTCAGGGCGGCCTACCATACGATCACGGAACAAACCGGGCCGGCGGCGATGCGGGAAGAAATCAGCCGCAAATTGTTGGAAAACCGCGAGCGCGACCGGATTTTGAAGACGACGTCCAGCGGCGTTCACCGCGACGATCTGAGCTTTCAGCTCAACGGACGGGATGTGTTGAGCTATGCTTCCCAGGGTCAGCGGAGAATGATTGTACTGGCGTGGAAACTGTCGCTGATCGACTTCATTGCAGATCAGCTTCACGAACTGCCGGTATTGCTTTTGGACGACGTGTTGTCGGAGCTGGATCAACAAAAAAGGGTAAACCTTTTTTCTTTGATTTCCCCGGAAATCCAAACGTTTATTACGACGACGGAAATTGCGGATCTGCTTCCGTTTCTGTCGCGAAAAGTTAAAATTGCAGAAATAGACAGCGGTCAGATACGACCTTGGAAGGAGGACATGAATTGAATATGGAAAAACCAGTAGAGCATTCTTATACCTCGCATGATATTCAAGTGCTGGAGGGGTTAGAGGCGGTCCGAAAACGGCCTGGCATGTATATCGGTTCGACTTCGGAAAAGGGCCTGCATCATCTGGTCTGGGAAATCGTCGACAACTCGATCGACGAGGCGCTGGCCGGGTATGCGACGGATATTGAAGTCACTGTCGATCCTGAAAATATCGTCACGGTCGAGGATAACGGCCGCGGCATGCCGGTTGAAATTCATGAAAAGACGGGAATTTCAACGGTAGAAACGATTTTCACTGTTCTGCACGCCGGCGGCAAGTTCGGCGGCGGAGCGTATAAAGTCTCCGGCGGTCTGCACGGCGTCGGCGCTTCCGTCGTCAACGCGCTGAGCGAATGGCTGGAGGTCACGGTCTACAAGGAAGGCAAGGTCTTCTTTATCCGCTTCGAAAACGGCGGCAAGGCGGTTGCGCCGCTGAAGCAGATCGGGACCTGCGATCCGGATAAGCATGGCAGTTTAGTCCGTTTCAAAGCGGATTCGACGATCTTTACGGAAACCGTCGCTTACAACCACGACGTGTTATATGACCGGCTGCGCCAGATCGCCTTCTTAAACAAGGGCATTAAGCTGTTGTTTACGGACGAGAGAATGGAAGATGAAGTCAAGCGGACGCATACGTTTTTGTATGAGGGCGGCTTGAAGGAATACATCGCGTTTTTAAATAAAAACAAGACGCCGATCCACGAAGAAATCATTTACGTGGAAGGCGAGCAGGACGGCATCCAGGTTGAAATTGCGATGCAGTACAATGACGGCTATGTGCCTAATGTGTATTCATTCTGCAACAACATCAATACCGGCGAGGGCGGCACGCACGAGGAAGGCTTCAAGCTGGCGCTCAACCGCACGTTAAACAACTACGCCAAGGAGGCGGGCTTGTTGAAAAAGGACGAGGAAGGGCTGCAGAGCGACGATGTGCGCGAAGGGCTGACCGCGATCATTTCCGTCAAGCATCCGGATCCGCAGTATGAAGGCCAGACGAAAACCAAGCTGGGCAACGTCGAAGTGCGCAAGATCGTTTCCAACATTCTGGGCGAACAGCTGGAACGGTTCTTATTGGAAAATCCGAACAGCGCGAAGCTGATCATCGAAAAAGCGCAGCTGGCCTCCAAAGCACGTTTGGCGGCGAAAAAAGCCCGTGAACTGACACGTCGGAAAAGCGCGCTGGAAATCAGTTCACTGCCGGGAAAACTGGCTGACTGTTCCAGTAAGAATGCTGAAATCTGCGAAATTTACCTGGTGGAAGGGGACTCCGCCGGCGGAAGCGCAAAACAGGGAAGAAATTCCAAGTTTCAGGCGATCCTGCCGCTGCGGGGTAAGATTTTAAACGTTGAAAAAGCCCGTTTGCACCGTATTTTTGACAACAACGAAATCCGTTCGATGATCACCGCCTTCGGCGCGGGGGTCGGCGAGGAAGTCGACGTGACGAAGCTGCGCTATCATAAAATTGTCATCATGACCGATGCCGATGTCGACGGCGCACATATCCGCACGCTGCTGTTAACATTCCTGTATCGTTATTTGCGGCCGGTGGTTGAAGGCGGATTCGTCTACATTGCGCAGCCGCCGCTGTATAAGATTCAGAAGGGCCAACAGGTTCGTTATGCCTACTCGGACGACGAATTGAATCATGTCAAAGCTGAGCTGGGCGACCGGCTGAATATTCAGCGTTACAAAGGCTTGGGTGAAATGAATCCGGAACAGCTGTGGGAAACGACAATGGATCCGGAAGTCAGAACCCTGATTCAGGTGACGATTGAAGACGCGATGGATGCGGACGCCGTGTTCTCGATGCTGATGGGCGACGAAGTCGAACCGCGCCGCAACTTTATTCAGGAAAACGCCCATTTCGTGAAGAATTTGGATATTTAAGGAGGATCGTCGATGGATGAGAACAACTTTAATCACGGAAATATAAAAACAACGAATATTTCCAGTGAAATGCGGACATCCTTTCTGGATTACTCCATGTCCGTTATCGTGGCGCGAGCGCTGCCGGATGTCCGGGATGGAATGAAGCCGGTCCACCGCCGCATTCTGTACGCGATGAACGATCTGGGCATCGTTGCGGATAAGCCGCATAAGAAATCGGCGCGTATCGTCGGTGAAGTTATCGGTAAATATCACCCGCATGGGGATACCGCGGTTTATGAAACGATGGTCCGAATGGCTCAGGATTTCAGCTATCGTTATCCGTTAGTCGACGGCCATGGCAACTTCGGCTCGGTTGACGGCGATGGAGCGGCGGCTATGCGATATACCGAAGCGCGCATGTCCAAGATTTCGATGGAGCTGCTGCGCGATATCAATAAAGATACTGTCGACTGGATGGATAACTACGACGGCGAGGAACACGAACCGGTGGTTCTGCCTTGCCGCTTCCCGAACTTGTTAGTCAACGGGACAACCGGCATCGCGGTCGGCATGGCGACCAATATTCCGCCGCATAACCTCGGAGAAACGATCGACGCTGTCATTGCGTTGATGGAGAACCCGGATATCACGGTCATGGAACTGATGGAAGATTACATCAGCGGTCCGGATTTCCCGACAGGCGGGTATATCTTAGGCCGTGCGGGCATCAAGCAGGCCTATGAAACCGGCCGCGGATCCATCATGATCCGGTCTAAGGTCAAGGTTGAGGATATGCCTAACGGCAAGAAACAGATCATCGTAACGGAAATTCCATATGTCGTCAACAAGGCGGCGCTGGTTGAAAAGATCGCCAGTCTGGTCCGTGAGAAGATTATTGAGGGCATTACTGATCTGCGCGATGAATCCAACATGGAAGGCATCCGCATCGTGATCGAACTGCGTAAGGACGTCCAGAGCGACGTTATCTTAAACCAGCTGTACCGCATGACCTCGCTGCAGACGTCGTTCGGCGTAAATATGATCGTTCTGGTCGACAACGCCCCGCAGCAGCTGGGATTGAAGGATGTTTTAAAATGCTATCTTGATCACCAGATCGACGTCACGGTGCGCCGGACACGCTTTGAATTGAAGAAAGCGGAAGACCGTGCGCATATCTTGGAAGGCTTGAAGATTGCGCTGGATCACATTGATGCCATCATCAGCCTGATTCGCAGTTCCAAGGACACATCCATTGCGATGAACGGGTTGATGGAAAACTTCGGCCTGAGCGAAATTCAGGCGAAGGCGATCCTGGATATGCAGTTCAGACGGTTGACCGGCTTGGAACGGCAGAAAATTGAAGAAGAGTATGACGGTTTGATGGCGCAGATTACCGATTTAAAGGATATTCTGAACAATCACAGCCGCGTTTTGGAAATCATCCGTTCGGAATTGACGGAGATTAAAGAAAAGTACAACGACAAGCGTCGTTCCGAAATCATCGACGCTGAAATTGATATGCAGGATGAAGATCTGATTCCGCAGGAAGACGTCGTGATCACGATGACGGTCAACGGCTATGTCAAGCGGATTCCGGTCGATACCTACCGGCTGCAGAATCGCGGCGGCAAGGGTATCAAGGGCATGAGCATGCATGAGGATGATATCGTCGATCAGTTCCTGACGATGATGACGCACGATTACCTTTTGATGTTTACGAATCAGGGCAAGGTGTACCGGATCAAGGGCTATCAGGTCCCGCTGGCTTCCCGGACTTCCAAGGGCATTCCAATCGTCAACCTGTTGAATCTGGACAAGGATGAAAAGGTACTGGCAATGGTACCGGTAGAACGCGAGAATTCTCCGGCGAAGTTCCTGTTCTTTGTCACAGCGCAGGGCATTGTCAAACGTGTCCCGATTGAAGAATTCGAAAATATCCGGCAATCGGGTAAGATTGCGATCAATCTGCGCGAGGGCGACGAGCTGATCAGCGCGAAACCGACGACCGGCAGCAGTCAGATTCTGATTGCGGCGGCGAATGGACAGGCAATTCGCTTCGATGAAACCGACGTCCGTCCGATGGGCCGGACCGCAACCGGTGTCAAGGGCTTCAATGTCAACGGCAGCCGGGTTATCGGCATGACGACCGACTTTGAAGGTCAGTACATCCTGTCCGTTACGGAAAAGGGGTATGGTAAGAAATCCAAACTGGAGGATTACCGAATGACCAACCGCGGCGGCAAGGGGGTAAAGACCGTTCAGGTTACCGATAAGAACGGACCGTTAGTCTTCTTACGCGCGGTCAACGGCGATGAAGACTGCCTGATTATGACCAACGAAGGAATCGTCATTCGAATCAGTTTGGAAAAGGTTTCGGTATACAGCCGGAATACGCAGGGTGTGAAGTTGATTTCCGTAGAAGACAGCCAGAGTGTTTCAACGGTTGCCATCGTTTACAAGTCGGAAGACGATGAGGAAACAGAGGACGAAGCCGGAAACAGCGAACTGAATTCAACGGTAGAAACGGATGAAACCGGGGATCAGAGCAGCGAAGTTCAAGGTGACGCATCTGAATCTGAGATTCAGGAATAGACTGAAATAGAACTAGTTTTAAAAAGTAATGAAAAAGCTATAGTCGATTAAGATTATAGCTTTTTTTCGGAATTCACATTCACTTTAATAATTTTTAGAACAGGATAAAGAATAGGATGTAACAGAGAAGAGAAGCGTTCTCAATTTTAATAAGAATAATATTCAAGCTGAAATCAAGATCTTCAATTCCTGAAAGTGAAAAACGAAAAAGGCAAGTCTGATCAAGCGGCGAAGCAGGGGGTGGCCTATAATTGCAAAGTAAGCAGCGAAAGGAGGAAAGATTTATGCTTGAATGGCAAAAACAGATTCAGTACGTCGTTAATGTGATTGACGAGAGTATCAAAGCGCATCAGGACGAATTTCTGACCTTGAATGCTTTGGCCGATCAGCTGGGCTATTCCGAGTTTTATACAGCGCGAAAATTTAAGGCAATATCGGGAATGGTGTTTCGGGATTATCTGCGCCGGCGGAAACTGGCCTTTGCTTTAAAGGAAGTCCGTGACAGTGAGAAAGGAATCCTGGAAATCGCTCTGGATTATGGCTTTTCTTCCCATGAAGCCTTTACCCGGGCGTTTAAAAACTTGTATGGCATAACGCCCAGCGATTATCGGAGACATCCTGTGCCAGTTATTTTACGTACGAAAATCAATCCTTTTGATCGCTACTTTTTTGGACAAGGAGAGATTGGTATGGTTAAGTCATCAGAAGCTTTAAAAATTTATTTCGTTACGATTCCAGCTCATCAATTTTTGTATGTTGAAAATAAAGAGAGTAACGGATACTGGGATTTCTGGCAGAAACAAAATCAGATTCCAGGTCAGGATCAGGCAACGATTTGCGGATTGCTCGACAGTATCAAAGGAAAATTAGATGATGAGGGCGGAAGCGAAGCGAACAGCGGCGGAGGTCAGATTATGGCTTATCGTAATGATCCGTCAGGACGGCTATGCGACTGGGGCTTCCCCCGTACAGAGTGTTACGGAGTCCGGCTTCCCAACGAGTATCAAGGAGAAATTCCCACAGGGATGCAGCTGACAGAAATTCCTGAGGGCGAATACCTCGTTTTTGAGCATGGCCCGTTTGATTATGAACAGGAAAATCGCAGCGTTGAGGAAAAAGTTGAGAAGGCGATGGCTGATTTTGATTTCAAAGACACTGGATATGGTTATGATACAACGACTCCAGGACGGTTAATTTATTTCTATTTTAATCCTGAGCGGTGCTGGAAATATATCCGCCCAGTTCGTAAGTTTTCAGATTAATTTTCGTTTTGCGGATTCAATATCTCAATTTCTCGTTTATTTTCTTTCTTTCGGGTCAAACTGAAGAAGGAATGAAATCGGAATTACGTTGGTTTCGTTTTATCCATTGACAAAAAAATGGGGCTTGATTAAAATGAAGGTGTTAAAACGTAGATGAGGATAAGTAAGTACATGATTTTCTTTAGAGAAACAGTGGTTGGTGAAAACTGTTGTCAATCCGTGCTGAAATCCACCTCGGAGTGAAAGTGAACCTTTCCGGTTATCGCCGTTAACGATTCAAGTGACTGATGTTTCACGTGAAACATTGGTAATTAGGGTGGCAACACGAGGCATCGTCCCTGAGTGGGCGGGCCTTTTTTATGTTAAAAGGAGGAAATAGTCATGCTGGACATCAATTTGTTGCGTACAAATCCAGAAGTAGTCAAAGAAAACATTAAAAAGAAGTTTCAGAATCAAAAATTGGAATTAGTCGATAAGGTGGTCGAATTGGATCGTCAGTTCCGGAAGGCGAAAACCGACGGCGATAGTCTGCGGGGACAGCGGAATGCCATCAGTAAGCAGATCGGCGGCTTTATGAAGCAGGGCTTAAAAGAAAAAGCGGAAGAAGCAAAGAAAGAGGTTGCCAATATTGCAAGGCAGCTGGCTGATTTGGAAGTGAAGGAAGAAGAATTAGCAGCGGAGATCAAAAAGATTATGCTTGTGCTGCCGAATATCATTGATGAAACAGTCCCGATTGGCAAAGATGACAGTGAAAACGTGGAAATTGAAAAATTCGGCGAGCCTGTCGTTCCTGATTTTGAGATTCCTTATCATACGGAGATCATGGAGTCGTTTGATGGAATTGATCTGGACAGTGCCAGAAAAACGAGTGGAAATGGTTTCTACTATTTAAAAGGCGATATTGCCCGTCTGCATTCTGCAATTTTGTCCTATGCGCGGGATTTCATGATCGACCGTGGCTTTACCTACTACATCCCGCCATTTATGATCCGCAGCGACGTGGTCACAGGCGTCATGAGCTTTGCGGAAATGGAAAACATGATGTATAAAATTGAAGGGGAAGACCTGTATTTGATTGGTACCAGCGAACATTCCATGATTGGCAAGTTCATTGATACGATTATTGATGAAGAACAGCTTCCGCAGACGCTGACGTCTTATTCCCCATGCTTCCGTAAAGAAGTGGGTGCGCATGGCATTGAAGAACGCGGCGTTTATCGAATTCATCAGTTCGAAAAGCAGGAAATGATCGTTGTCTGCAAGCCGGAAGACTCAAAATACTGGTATGATCAGCTGTGGAAGAACTCGGTCGATTTCTTCCGTTCACTGGATATTCCTGTCAGAACGCTGGAATGCTGCTCTGGCGACCTGGCAGATCTGAAAGTAAAGAGCTGCGACGTAGAAGCCTGGTCTCCGCGTCAGAAGAAGTATTTTGAAGTAGGCAGCTGCTCTAATCTGGGCGATGCGCAGGCTCGCCGATTAGGCATTCGTGTTCAGGGCAAGGAAGGGAAGTATTTTGCCCATACGCTGAATAACACAGTCGTAGCTCCGCCAAGAATGCTGATTGCTTTCCTGGAAAACAATTTAAACGCTGACGGAACGGTGAATATTCCTGAACCGTTAAGAATGTATATGGGCGGAAAGACAAAAATCGAGAAGAAATAGTATGAAAAGGGGAGATAACTCTCCTTTTTCATTACTTTGGAGGAAATATGTTAAGAACTATGAGAACAGACGATCTTGATTATGTTGTTAAGATCTGGTTGGAAAGCAATATTCAGGCTCATTCTTTTATTGAATCAGATTATTGGAAGGAGAATAAAGAAGAAGTGAGAAAAATGCTCCCTCACAGTCTTATTCAAGTCGCGGAAATTGATGGACATATCGTCGGTTTCATTGGAATGAATGAAACAAGAATTGAAGGTTTATTTGTAAGTTCTGATTTTCAATCAAGAGGGATTGGACATTCTTTAATCGAATGGGCTAAGACAGGAAATGAAGAATTGACGCTGAGCGTATATCAAAAGAATCAAAGAGCGTTGCAATTTTATCTTAAGGAAGGCTTTGTTATTGGTGAACGGCTTATGGATCAGAAAACAGGCGAAATTGAGCTTCTTATGCAGTGGAAAAGAATGTAATTGAGTAACATCAAATAATAACAGCCATATCAAATGTTTCACGTGAAACATAAGATTAAACAGGTGAGCTTTGAAAAAGGAAAAAGAAAATTAAGAATAAAATTTAAGCATAGACAAGTAATTTTTATTCAGTTATCCTAATTGTGGGGTTGGCGCCAGCTCCTGAAATCAGGAGAAAATAGAAGATGAACAATTTAAACTTAGTTGGAACTCCACGAGAGATTGGTTTTCAATATGGAAAATATTTTGCAGAACTGGGCGTTAATCTGTCCGCAACGTTGCCTCCCGGAACGAAAGAACGAAAAGAATACAGTGAATCAGTAAAATTCCTGTATAAATCTGATTATCCGGCGATTCTGGAAGAAATTGAAGGAGTGGCGCAAGGAAATGGATGTGATGCGGAGGTACTGACTCAATTCTTGTTAAGCATGTATGTTTATACGGCGATGAATTTCTGTACCTGCATTACAGGATTAGATCACCGCGGGCATCTCTTATTAGGAAGAAACAGTGATTTTTTGACTGCGATGCAGCCAATGTATAGTCATTGCGTAATTAAACCTGCGTCAGGCTATGCTTTTACAGGAAACACAACAGGTTTTGTTGAAATGGAAGACGGCATGAATGAAAAAGGACTCGCAGTTGGGCTGACTTTCGTATACAGCGCACAAAAGCATTTTGGTTTAAACGCCGGAATGATCGTCAGGATCTTATTAGAACACTGTGCAAACGTAAATGAAGCAATTACCAGGCTAAAGAAAATGAAGATCGGCTCATCTCAGATCTTAACGATGGCTGACAGCACAGGCAACAAAGCGGTTGTCGAATGCAGTGCGCAGCATATCGAGATTATTCAATCTCATTCCATCTTATATTCAGTAAATCAGTTTGTCAGCGACGCCATGAAACCAGCTAATCCAGAAAATATTGATGATATGGAATCAGGGCTGCGATTAAAAACGTGTCAGAAAGCTTTTCAACATCAAAATGTGCTGAGTATGGAATATTTAAAAGAGGTATTAAAAGGAAAACAAGGATTTTTATGTCAATATGACCGTCGACGCGGCGGAGATACAGTCTGGTCTGTGATCTATGATCTCAATGATGATAAAATCCAGTTTTGCGATGGCAATCCATCAAGAGAGGGTTATCAGACAATAAAAACTGGTTTATAATCTCAAAATAAAGATGAAGACATTTAAAAGATTGCGCTTTGTTCAATCGCTTTCTGTGTAAATTGTTTTGTAAAACAAAGTTAAATTAAAAACAATACGAACTTTTTAGTTTATAACAAAGGAAAGGTATACTTATGGAAGATAACAAAGTCATCCTGTCAGAAGTGTTCTTTTATTCCAGTAAGCGCCGACATCTGCCTGTCATTGGATATCGGCCTGATGCTTTATTTGAAGGGCAGAATCCGGATGAATACTGGGGTATAACATTTATTGATTGTTCCATATCAGAATTTGAAACATGGTCGACAGCGAAAATCCAATTCACTTTTCAGGACAGTCACTATGATCAGGTGAGGAAAGGTCAAATGTTTCAGATCATGGAAGGAAGAGAAGCTGTCGGATTGGGAAAAGTCATCCGCGTTGTAAGAAACTAAAACCCAACAAGAACAATCATAAGAAGCCGATAGATGTGTCATGGTTTATTAAACAACAGGATATTTCTTTGAATTCATCTGGAGTGTTTCACGTGAAACATTCATAATTTCCTCATTAAGACTTGAAAAGAGTTTGTGTCAAAAAAGACAGACAGTCACTTGCGGTTTAAGCAAGGATTGAGTATAATAATAAACGGTACAACAAACATATTTGAACCTGGTCAGGACCGGAAGGTAGCAGCCATAAGAATCTCTGTTTGTGTGTACCCTTTTTATTTTCTTGAATCGAGGTTCAAAACATGGCAGAGAACAAACAAGATAAAAATGATGAGTATTTCATGCGTCAGGCGATCAAAGAAGCAAAAAAAGCAGAGTTGATCGACGAAGTTCCCATTGGAGCGGTGCTTGTCCATGAGGGAAAGATCATTGCCCGGGGACATAATCTGCGCGAAAAGAAGCAGTCTGCGCTGGCTCATGCGGAAATCATCGCTATTGAGAAAGGCTGCCGGAAAATGAATTCCTGGCGGCTGGAAAACTGTATTCTCTATGTGACGCTGGAACCATGTCCGATGTGTGCCGGAGCCATTCTTCAGTCGCGCATTGCCCGGGTGGTTTACGGCGCTGCGGATCCCAAAGGCGGCAGTGTTGGAACCTGTTTTAACCTTTATGATATCCCAGGATTCAATCACTATCCCGAAGTGACGAAAGACGTGCTTGGCGAGGATTGCGCAGCCCTGTTAAAAACGTTCTTTAAACAAAAAAGGGCCAAGAAAAAGGGCCTGAAAGAAGAAAAATCAAAAGATTTTTCCCATCCGGAACAGGCCAGCGAAAACGCCAGAAAATAACAGAAACGAATATCGTAAAAAGATGGGTTTTCATTTTAATGACGACTCATTTTTGTTATAATAAGTAAGTCAGCGAAGGAGGAATCAGGCATGAGTTATAAAGCACTATATCGAACCTATCGACCATCCTCCTTTGAAGAAGTCGTAGGTCAGCAGCACATTGTCACGACGCTGAAAAACGCAGTAAAGCAAAATAAAATCGCCCATGCATATTTGTTCTGCGGTCCCCGCGGGACCGGGAAGACGACCATTGCCAAGCTGTTGGCCAAAGCGGTGAATTGCGAGGATCAACAGAATGCACCGTGCAATCAATGCCGCAGCTGTCTGGCAATCCAACAGGGAAATCATCCCGATATCGTGGAAATTGACGCTGCATCCAACAACGGCGTCGACGAAGTCCGGGAACTCATTGAAAAAGTAAAATATGCCCCATTGGAAGGACGCTATAAAGTTTATATTATCGACGAAGTTCACATGATGTCCTCCGGCGCCTTCAACGCGCTGTTAAAAACTTTGGAAGAACCTCCGTCTCACGTCATCTTCATTCTGGCGACGACAGAACCGCAGAAGGTGCTTCCGACCATTATTTCACGCTGCCAGCGCTATGATTTTTCAAAAGTAAGTCAGAATGAAATCATGGCCCGTGTCCGCAGTGTTCTGGAACAGGAACATATTGAATGCGACGATGAAGCGCTGCGTCTGGTTGCCCAACTGGCTGACGGCGGAATGCGCGACGCTTTGAGCATTATGGATCAATGTATCGCCTATGCTCAAAATCATATCACCGCCGCACATGTCAATGAAATCTATGGAATTACGACAGTGAGTGAGAAAATTGAGATGCTGCAATGGATTTTTCAGCATCAAGCTCAGCTGTTATTGGAAAAAATCCGCACGCTTAATGAAAAAGGCGTCGATATTAAACGTCTGACCTCCGATTTCATCGAAATTTTGAAGGAATGCGTAATTTTCATCTATACGCAGGACGTGACTCTTTTAAATAAGATTAACGAAGAAGAAGCCAATACGATCATCAGCGGCAAAAGTTCGCGCGAGTTATTAGCGCTGATTGACATTCTGATGGAAACTCTGGAAAAATACCGGACCGCAAGCAGCGCCGCATCGTATTTTGAAGTCGCGGTATTGAAAATGATGGCTGAACTGGATTCAAGCCAACGCCCGGCCGCACCGGTTCAGACCGTTTATACCCAACCGGCCGCAGCGCCGGTAAAACCCGCTCCGGCGCCGGCGTCCCCGGCTAAACCGCAGATTGAAATTTCGAACATGCCTGAGGGAACAGACGAGGAAGCCGATCTGACGGAAGAAGCACCGCCGATAGAAATAGCGCCGTCCATACCGACGCCGCCGGAAGAAAACATAAGCGTTGTTCAGGAAAAACCGGCGGAGGTCCATCCGGAGTTCGAAATTCTGCCGCTGGATTATGAATTTGTCATGCAGCTTCTGGCCGGCGCGAATAAAGAAATGCGGATGAAAGATGAAAGTCAGTGGAAACTGATTGATCAGAAGTGCCGTGACCGTGATCTCAACTGTGCGCGGATTGCCAATCTGCTGCGCAATGGGAAAATTGTTGCATGCGGAGAAAACTATATCCTGATCTGCGTATCCTATCAGGCGCTGGCCAATCAGATCAACGATCCGGCAATGAAATCGCAGATCAATCAATTCTGTTATGAAAGCTTGAAAATCAAAAAACAACTCTTTGCGATTACGCAGGAACAGTTTAAAATAGAAACGAACGATTTCCTCGCCCGCTCGCGCAGCGGAACACTGCCGGAACCGGCTCAGGTCGCACCGGTAGAAATTGACGAGGAAGTCGGAAAAACAGAGAAAACGGAACCAGAACAGGACGTGGTTGAAAAACTGTGCGATTTGTTCGGAGCCGAAAATGTCGAAATCATCGAGGAGGAATAACAAATGAACATTCAACATTTATTAAAACAGGCGCAGCAGATGCAGAATCAGATCGGTAAGGTAGAAAAAGAGATTGAAGCGACAGAATACACGGCCACAGCTGGCGGCGATGCGGTAAAGGTGACGCTGACAGGAAAGATGGAAGTTACCGGCATTGAGATCAGCGAAGATCTGTTGTCCGCAGACTCCAAAGAGATGCTTCAGGATACTGTGATGATCGCGGTGAACGCAGCCCTGGCCGCCGCGGTAAAAGATAAAGAAGAACGGATGAATAAAATCACGCAGGGCGTCAAGATGCCGGGAGCTTTCTGATTGCATGTATCCGAAGTCATTTGAACGACTGATCGAATGCTTTCAGCTGCTGCCGGGCGTCGGCGCCAAGACAGCCGAACGCTACGCCTTTATGATGCTCGATGCGCCGCAGGAACAAGTTGAGTTGTTCGCTCAGGCGTTAATCAGCTGCAAGAATGACATCAAGCGCTGTCGGATCTGCGGCAACATCAGCGATCAGGACGAATGTCCGATCTGTCAGAATGAAAATCGCAATCCGCGGATGATCTGCGTCGTGCAGTCGCCGAAGGACGTGATCGCCATGGAAAAAATGCAGGAATACGCCGGCGTTTACCATGTCCTCAACGGTTTGATTTCCACATCCAGGGGAATCATGCCGGAAGATCTGAATATCGACGCGCTGCTGGAGCGAATCAGCCCGGAAACTGAAGAAGTGATCATCGCCACCAACGCCACAATCGAAGGTGAAACCACAGCGCTGTATCTGGACAAGCTGCTTTCCGGAAAAGGGGTGCTTGTCACCCGCATCGCGCACGGTCTGCCGATGGGCGGCCATCTGGACTATGCCGACGAACTGACGCTGATCAAAGCGTTCGAAGGACGCAAAAGTCTTAAATAAGAGAGAAGGGATTAACATGAAAACAGATTTACAAATCGCACAGGAAAACACGATGGACAATATTGAAAAAATTGCAAGAAAGGCCAAGATTGATTCTGATTACCTTGAAGTGTACGGCAAAAACAAAGCGAAGATCGATTTGAAAATCATGGACAAGATTGCGGATAACCGCAACGGCAAGCTGATTCTGGTCACGGCGATCAATCCGACCAAAGCCGGCGAGGGCAAGTCGACAACGACGATCGGCTTAGTCGACGGTCTGGCTCAGATCAACAAAATGGTCATCGGCTGTCTGCGTGAGCCTTCTCTGGGCCCGGTTTTCGGTTTAAAGGGCGGTGCGACCGGCGGCGGATATGCCCAGGTGGTGCCGATGGAGGAAATCAACCTGCATTTTACCGGCGATATGCATGCGATCACCGCGGCAAACAATCTGATCAGCGCGGTGCTGGATAATCACATCTATCAGGGGAACGAATTGAACATTGATCCGACGAAGGTCGTCTGGAAGCGCTGTCTGGATATGAACGATCGGACGCTGCGCAGCATAACGATCGCTCAGGATAAAAAAACAAACGGCGTAGAACGCAAAGATGGATTCATCATCACCGTGGCAACGGAGATCATGGCGATCATGTGTCTGTCCAAAGACCTGCAGGACTTTGAAAAACGCGTCAGCCGGGCGGTCGTTGCCTATACCTATGACGATCAGCCGGTCACGGTCGGCGATCTCAAGGTCGAAGGCGCGGTCACGCTGGTGATGAAGGAAGCGCTGAAACCAAATCTGGTTCAGACTCTGGAAAAAACGCCGGTATTCATCCACGGCGGTCCGTTTGCGAATATCGCGCATGGATGCAACAGTCTGATCGCGACCCGCATGGCACTGAAGCTTTCAGACTATGTTGTTACTGAAGCAGGCTTCGGCGCAGATTTGGGGGCCGAAAAATTCTTTGATATCAAATGCCGCTACGGCGAACTGAAACCGAACGCCGTCGTCATTGTCGCAACGGCCAGAGCGCTGAAGCTGCATGGCGGCGTGCCGGCAGATCAGCTGAAAGAAGAGAATGTTCCGGCAATTCTGGAAGGAATTAAAAATCTGGAAAAGCATATCGAATCCATCAGGCAGTACCGCGTGCCGTATATCGTCGCGATCAACAAGTTCAGCGCCGATACGCAGGCGGAAGTCAATGCGATTCTGAATTGGTGCAAAGACAATGGCCACCGCGTTGTCTTATCCGACGCCTGGGCCAGCGGCGGAGCGGGCGCTGTCGATCTGGCGCAGGAAGTTGTCAGAATGTGTGAAGAAGACTCCAAATTTGAACCGTTATACGATCTCGATCTGTCACTGGAAGAAAAGATCGACACGATCGTTCGAAAGATTTACGGCGGGCGGTCTGTCATCTTCAGCGATCGGGCTAAAGCTCAGCTGGAAGAATACAAACGGGCAGGCTGGGATAAGCTGCCGGTCTGCATGGCGAAAACCCCGAACTCTCTGACAGACGACGCGAAAATCGTCGGCCGTCCGACAGGGTTTGATATTCACGTTCAGGAACTGCGGATTTCCGCCGGCGCGGGCTTTGTCGTTGTTTTGACGGGAAACATCATGACGATGCCAGGTCTGCCGAAGGATCCGGCAGCACTGCACATGGGGATCAACGAAAAGGGTATTTCCTACGGTATTTTCTAAGTCTTAAAATAGGCGGTCAGAAATACCGGAAACCTCGGATAAAATTGAATTTCAATCAAGATGAAGCCGTTAAAAATAGCTTCATCTTTTTTTGCCAGGATCATCAAAAACAAACAAATGAACTTGAATAATATTCATCTAAACTTTTTTACAAAGCAATGCGGCACGAATAAATTGATTAAAATGAGAATAAAACAGGATATTTAGGAATCTGTGATTTCTGGATATGAAAACCGTTGAAAAATTCCTGCAACTTCCGGGCTTGTTCAACTTTGTTTTCTTTTCACAGGCTCAGGAAAATGGTAAAATAATAGGCATAGAGGTGAGTTTTCATGGCATCCATCGCATACATTACAGACCGGAATATGATCGAATTTCATCGCCTGAACGGAAACCGGACGATGAATTTCTGGCGTCCCAGCAATTCCAAAAAATTTACTGATTTCAAACCGGGCGACCTGTTGTTTTTTCTGGCCAAAGGCAGCGAGCGCGGACGTCATCGCGAGAAAGGAATCGTGGGCTACGGTAGGTTTCAAAAAGCCCATACCCTCAGTTTTCGTCAGATGTGGAACGTCTATGGCACAGAAAACGGCTATGCCAGCGAAGATGAACTGTATGACGCGATCGTCAAGGTTTCCAAAAATAAGAAAATGCCAAAACTGATGAATTGCCTGTATCTCACCGATGTTGTGTTTTTTCAGGCGCCGATTTATTTAAGCGAGATTGGCGTTGCCATTTCCAATAAAGTGGAGAGCTATATCTATCTGGATAAGGAAGATCCGCAGGCGACCTCCAAGGTGCTGAACAAAGCCAAGGAAACCGGCGTCGATATGTGGATGGCAGCGATGAGTGAGACACTCGGTCAAAACTTCAACCTTGAAGAAGAACAGATCAAGCACCAGCTGTCGCAGATCATCGAAAAGGCCGGCGATTCCTTCTACACCGAAAGTGAGAAAAAGCGGCTGCGCCGCTTAGCCCGTCAGACGATGGATCAGAAAGCGGAAGAAAAAAAGATTATCGAGCTGATCAAGGGCAGTAAAACCGAACTGGTCTGTTATACGGGTGAAAGGATTGAAATCCTGATCCCATTCGTCTATACTTCAAAAGACTTCTACCGGAAGCTGCAGTATCTGATCGGCCACTGCGCGCTGATGAAGCTGGAGTTTTCCCGGTGGAGTGAATATCACATTCCGCTGCATTTTGAGATCGTCGGTGAAGAACCGCTGCCTGATGAGGTTACGCGGGCAATCGACGCTTTAAATCAGGGAGAAGAAAGGATTTGATCAAACATGCTGGATGTCATCGTTGTGGGCGGCGGCCATGCCGGAATTGAAGCGGCGCTGATCGCGGCTCGTCTGGGATGTGAAACGGCGCTGATTTCGTTAAGTTTGGAAAATATCGGCAAGATGCCGTGCAATCCCTCCGTCGGCGGCCCGGCCAAGGGCATCGTCGTCCGGGAGATCGACGCGCTGGGCGGTCAGATGGGCATCACTGCCGATCAGACAGCCTTACAGTTTAAGATGTTAAATACGACCAAAGGCCCGGGGGTGCAGTCGCTGCGGGTGCAGTCGGATAAGCTTGCTTATGCCCGACAGATGCAGGAAGAAATTCTGCATCAGGAGCACCTGCAGCTGATTTTGGGAATCTGTACCGGGATCCTTGTTGAAAACGGGAAAATTACCGGCATTACCATGGAGGACGGTCAGACAATAGACGCCCGGGCTGTTATTCTGACCACCGGCACATACATGAGTTCCTCGGTCATGATCAGCAGCGAAGTGACGCCCAGCGGTCCGGATGGGGAACCAACCACCAACAAGCTCTCCGAATCGCTGCGTCAGGCTGGCTTAAAAACCTTCCGGTTAAAGACCGGAACGCCGCCGCGGGTGCTGACGGAATCCATTGATTTTTCCAAGACCACACCGCAGCCCGGCACCGATCAGTTCGTCGCCTTTTCCACGACGACCCGCACCATCCGCCGACCGGAAGATCAGAAGCTCTGTTATCTGACCTATACGACACCCCAGACCCATGAACTGATTCTGACGAATCTGAAAAAGTCGAGCATGTATTCCGGCGTTGTCAAAGGCGTCGGCCCGCGCTATTGTCCTTCGATTGAGGACAAGCTCGTGCGGTTTTCCGATAAACCGCGCCATCAGATCTTCCTGGAGCCGGAATCGGAATCACTGGATACCACGTATGTCCAGGGCTTTTCCACCTCGCTGCCGCGCGATCTGCAGGAACAGATGGTCCATTCACTGCCGGGACTGGAACACGCTGTCATCCGCAAATACGCCTACGCAATCGAATATGACGCGATCGACCCCCTTCAGCTAAAACCGTCGTTGGAAACGCTGGTTGTGGAGAATCTGTTTACGGCCGGTCAGATCAACGGCACATCCGGGTATGAGGAAGCCGCCGCGCAGGGATTGATGGCCGGAATCAACGCCGTGCTCAAGCTGCGCAATCAACCGCCGCTGGTGCTGCGGCGGGATGAAGCCTACATCGGCGTGATGATCGACGATCTGGTCACCAAAGGCACGCAGGAACCCTACCGGCTGTTGACATCCCGGGCCGAATTCCGCCTGCTATTGCGCCACGACAACGCCGATCAGCGCCTGATGCACTACGGCTACAAACTTGGCAGCATCAGCGAGCAACGCTGGCAGGATTATCAACGCCGCCGTGCTCAGGTTGAACAACTCAAGGAGCAGCTGAAGACCTGCCGGCTGACGCCGAAAAGTCCGATTCAGGATGCTTTAGAAGCGGTCGGCTATGCCGCGCTGACCGATGGGGTGAGCGCCGAGGAACTCGTCCGCCGGCCGCACATCACCGTGGCGATGCTGAAACCGGCGCTGGATTTTGAATTCGACGCCGCTGCCGCCGCACAGACGGAAATCGAACTGAAATATGAAGGCTATATCAACAAAGCCCGCAAGGAAGCGGAGAAGATGATGGCGATGGATCATGTGGTCCTGCCGGAAGATCTGGACTACGATCAGGTGCAGCATCTTTCGCTGGAAGGCCGCCAGAAGCTCAAGGCGATCCAGCCGCACACTCTGGGCCAGGCTTCCCGCATCTCCGGCGTGTCGCCGGCCGACATTGCGATGCTCGCGATGGTTCTGGAACAACGTCACAGAAAGGAACAGAAAATATGAACTATGAAGAAGTAATTTCCCGCGTCCACGTTTACGGCTTGGAAGAAAGCGTGCGTGGAAGCAAATACCCAATGGCGACCGATCTGGGCAAGATCAGCGAGGACGTCACCCCGACCGTCGTCAAGCTCGCCACCAGCAAGCAGGGCGAAGGCCACGATAATTTTATGAACGGCATCATCGTGCAGATGGATCTGACGCTGACCAACAAAGCCTGGGTGGAAGCCGAGCGCTACCATTTCCTCGACTTCGTATCGAGTCAGTCGACGATGCACCGGATTACGAAATTTGATCTGGACAGCGCCTATATTGATTACGTCGATCCGCGGATGGTTCAGATCATGAAGGAAAAAGTCCAGGCTTACAACGACCTGCAGGCCCGGATGAAGGAAACGGAAGATCCTGCGGAAAAGCAGACGCTGCAGGCGGAGCTGAACGAACGCTACTTGCAGATTCTCTATTCCAATCCCTGCGGCTTCCGTCTTACCGCTCGCATGACGACCAACTACCGTCAGCTCAAAACGATCTATCTGCAGCGCCGCACGCACCGGCTGCCGGAATGGCGGGCCTTCTGCGCCTGGATCGAAACGCTGCCGTACAGCGAGTTCATTACCGGCAAGACGGCCTGAACCGTTTCATAAGGATACCCGGCCGCGCATAAAGTAAGGTTGAAGGAGAGCGAGTTTATGCACATAAAACGAATCCTGATCGCCGTCTTCGTGATCCTGCTGATCTTTGCCGGCTGTCATCCGCACAAAAAAACCGGAGAAATGGGCGAAGTCCGGGCCGCCTGGATTTCCTACATCGAATTATCATCAATTCTGGACAACCGCAGTGAAGCTGAGTACATCCAGGGCGTCAAGACAATGCTGGAAAATTTGAAAACCATGAACTTCAACACGGTCTACGTTCACGCATCTGCCTTCACCGATGCCTATTATCCCTCGCAATACTATCCGGCGGCGCAATATGTCGCCGGTCAGATCGGTCAGAATGTGAATTATGATCCGTTCGGGCTGTTTGTCAAGCAGGCCCATGAAGCGGGTTTTCACATCGAGGCATGGATCAATCCGATGCGTTCGTTCCGCACCGATCAGGAAAGTCAGATTCCTGCCAGCTCCGTGATCGGCCAGTGGCTTAACGACACCGCGATGCGCGGCACCCGGATCGTTGCGGAAGGCGAGCGCTGGTATCTCAATCCCGCCTATCCCGAGGTCCGCGAACTGATCTGCGCGGTGGCGAAAGAACTGGCGCAGAACTATCCGATCGACGGTTTGCATCTGGACGATTATTTCTATCCCGACGGTGTCAGCGAAAGCTTTGATCGACCCGCTTATCAGGCATACCGGCAAACCGGAGGGGAGCTGTCGCTGGGCGACTGGCGGCGGCAGAACATCAATGAGATGGTGGCCAGTCTCTACGCCACGGTGAAACAGGTTGATGAAACGATTCAGGTCGGCATCAGTCCGGCCGGCAATCTGGAATACTCGGTGGAAAGCATTTATGGCGATGTCCGGGAATGGGTTCGCCACGACGGCTATCTCGACTACATTCTTCCGCAGATCTATTTCGGCTATGAGCACGGCACGCTGCCGTTTGATCAATGCCTGAAACAATGGGAAGACCTTACCCAGGGCACTTCGACCGAACTGATCGTCGGGCTGGCCGCCTATAAGATCAATACCGTGGACAATTATGCCAAGGAAGGCAAGTTTGAGTGGCAGCAGCACAACGATATCCTGAAACGGCAGATTCTGGAGCTGCGCGATCATGCGGATGTGGCCGGCTTCTCCATCTTCAGCTACAATTCACTGTTCCAGCCCGCCGCAGAAAATGCGCAGCGGGTCAGTCAGGAGCTGGAAAATCTTCAGGAACTGATGATTGAGACAAAATAATCGGCGATCACAAGAGTAAAATCTGAATTTACACTGGGGTAATGTCCCGGTGTTTTTTATGCGAAAAAAGCCAAAGAATACGGTTTTGTGCTTGTGGGCCTTACGTTGTCACTGGTGAAAGCGTGAGGTCAGAAAGGCGGTGAAGTCTGGAAAAGCGAACCGGAAAAGACAGGGGAATCCACGCTGCGAATGGATTGGGAAAAGAAGCCAACATTCGAGAAATGAAGATACGGGTCTTTTAATTTTTGCGCAGATAAGATAAAATAAGTAACGGACATAGTGAGATTTCCTTTCTGTATGGTGTGGTAACTTTATTGTAACGGGAATTCTTACCTATGTCTTTTTTTATGTTCAAGATAAAAAAGGCACTGGTTTCCACCAACACGAAAATTTATAGAACCCTTTTTTTATGTTCAAGAAAAAAGCACTGGTTTCCACCGACGTTAAAATTTATGAAATTAGAAGATATAGAACCTTCTTTTTCGATTCCCGGCCCTGCCTCCGATCCAACCTTCTGTTTTTCCTTTAGCCCCGCTTCGAAAATCGCGGGCATATCTTTTCCTTTGCGCGGACAACTTTTGTATAATAAGCACACCAACGCCCGGAAATATTTGAAACGGAAACCGGGACAAGAGATCATGCAAAAGGAGAATCAAAATGGAGATCATCAAACGAGATCAAAGCGTTCAAGCCTATGATCGCCGGAAAATCAGCCGGGCGGTGAGCGCGGCTTTTGACAGCGTGGGCCATCCGCTGCCGGACATGAAGAAGGAAGCCATTCTCGATCAGGTAGAAGTCCAGATCCGCACTGCGGCGGAAATGGCCCCGGTCAGCGTCGAACAAATTCAGGACTGGGTGGAACAGGCGTTAATGCGTCAGGATTGTTATGAAGAAGCCCGCCACTATATCCTGTACCGTCAGGAACATGCCAGGCTGCGCGATCAGATTGATCAGCTTTGCCGGATCATTCCGGATCCGGAAATTTTGGCCGCCTGCCGTCAGCTGCAGCGTGATTTTCCTCAGCCGGCGATGTCGCTTGACGCTTTGATTCAGAAAGTTCAGGCTTTTTCCAAGGAGAAGATGAAACGCTCCCAGCAGCTTGACAATCTGATCCGCGCCTGCATCGAGCTGATCAGTCCGCACACGCCGCAATGGGAAATGGCCGCGGCCCGGTTTATGATGATCAAGCTGCGCCGCTCCGTCAGCCAGCGGATGCAGCAACAGGGGATCCGCACATTGGCCCAGAAGCTGTTATATCTGGAATCGCAGGGTTTGATCAACGCGAGCTTAGCCGAGCATTACAGCTATAACGATTTAAACCGGCTGGAACAGGCGATCGACTACGACCGCGACCAGCTGTTCAACGCCAGCGGTCTGGAATTGTTGATCAAACGCTATCTGATCCGCAATCATCAGGGTGAAGTTCTGGAACTGCCGCAGGAGATGTTTATGGGGATCGCGATGCATCTGGCGATTCCGGAAGGAAAAAACCGCGTCGAATGGGCGATCAAAATCTACGATGTCTTAAGTCAGCTGAAAGTCACGATGGCGACGCCGACGCTGGCCAACGCCCGCAAGCCGAAAGCACAGCTGGCTTCATGCTTTATCGACGTCGTTGCGGATTCTCTGAAGGGAATTTACAAGTCGCTCGACAGCTTTGCGCAAATCTCCAAACAGGGCGGCGGCATGGGCCTGTACTTCGGCAAGGTCCGCGCTTCCGGCAGTGATATCCGGGGATTTCAGGGCGCCGCGGGCGGTGTGCTGCGCTGGATCCGGCTGGTCAATGATACCGCGGTAGCGGTTGATCAGCTGGGCGTGCGTCAGGGGGCCGTCGCGGTTTACCTTGACTGCTGGCATCGGGATCTGCCGGAATTCCTTCAGATCCGAACCAATAATGGCGACGATCGCATGAAGGCGCACGATGTCTTCCCGGCAGTGTGCTATCCGGATCTGTTCTGGCGGATGGCAAAGGAAAATCTGGATCAGAACTGGTATTTGCTCGACCCGCATCAAATTTGGCAGGTGAAAGGCTATGCGCTGGAAGATTGCACTGGCGAGTTGTGGGAACAGCGCTATCAGGAATGCATTGCCGATCCGCGGATCGAAAAACGCGTGATCTTATTAAAGGACCTCGTCCGGCTGATTCTGAAATCGGCTGCTGAAACCGGCACGCCATTTGTCTTTAACCGCGATCTTGTCAACGCGATGAATCCCAATCCTCACCGCGGTGTGATTTACTGTTCCAATTTATGCACGGAAATCGCACAGAACATCGCGCCGGCTGGAGAAATTGAGACCCGGCTGACGGAGGTCAATGGGGAAACGGTGATCCTCGAACAGGCAAAAGCTGGAGAGATGGTCGTCTGCAACCTCGCCTCCCTTAATCTTGGCCGGCTGAATACCGAAGATGAAGAAGAACTGCGATTGGTCATCGAAGTGACCGTGCGGGCGCTTGACAATGTGATCGATCTCAACGCCTACCCGCTGCCCCAAGCGCAGCATACGGCCAAGCTCAGCCGGGCGATCGGCTTGGGCGTCAGCGGCCTGCATCACTGGCTGGCGAAGCGTTCGATCTTCTTCGAGTCTGACGAACATTTGAAAGCGGCCGACGCTCTGTTTGAAGCAATCAATTACAATGCGATCCGTGCCAGTCTGCGGCTGGCTCAGGAAAAAGGCCGGTATGCCTATTTTGAAGGCTCCGACTGGCAAACCGGCGCTTATTTTACCAAGCGCGGCTACACCTCCGACGCCTGGCAGTTGCTGGCTAATCAAGTGGCGCGGGATGGTTTACGCAACGGCTGGCTGCTCGCAATCGCGCCGACCAGCTCGACCTCGGTCATTGCCGGCACCAGCGCGGGCGTTGATCCGATCATGAACAAGTTTTTCCTTGAAGAGAAAAAGGGCAGCATCATTGCGCGCGTCGCTCCTGAGCTGGATGAAAAAACCTATTGGTATTACAAGAAAGCTCATCAGATCGACCAGACCTGGGTTGTCCGGGCCGCGGGCGTGCGGCAGCGGCATATCGACCAGGCGCAGTCCGTCAATCTTTATATTACGACCGATTATTCCCTGCGGGATCTGTTGAACCTGATGATTCTGGCTTGGGAGAAAGGCGTGAAGACGCTTTATTACGTCCGCAGCCAGTCGCTGGAAGTGGAAGAATGTGAGTCCTGTTCCGCCTGATTCCCAATCAGACAAGGTTTGTCCAATGGCGCAGCTCTGCCTGTTGGCGGAATCTTCCTCATCCCATCACGAATCAATCTTCAATTCAGGACCATCTCTAAAACATCAATCTTCATTTCAAGACCACCGTCACAGATCAAGGGAGGAACCACGATGTCAGAACAACTCAAACGCAAAGCGCTGTTTAACGCCCAGGGCGATACCGACGTCCGCCAGCGCCGGATGATCAACGGCAACACGACCAACCTCAATGATTTCAACACGCTGAAATATGGCTGGGTATCGGACTGGTATCGTCAGGCGATGAACAATTTCTGGATTCCCGAGGAAATCAACCTCGGACAGGATCTCAAGGATTATCCCAAGCTGGAACCGGCAGTGAAGACCGCACTTGATAAAACACTGTCGTTTCTGATCTTTCTCGACAGTATCCAGACAGCCAACCTGCCCAACATCGCCGAGGTGATCACGGCCAACGAAATCAATCTGTGCCTGACGATTCAGGCCTTTCAGGAAGCGGTGCATTCCCAGAGTTACAGCTACATGCTCGATTCCTTCTGTTCGCCGGATCAACGCACAGAGATCCTGTACCAATGGAAAAACGACCCGCGGCTATTGAAGCGCAATGAATTTATCGGAGGGCTGTATAATGAGTTCATGGAACAACGCACGCCGGTGCAGCTGATGAAGACGCTGATCGCCAATTACATTCTTGAAGGAATTTACTTTTACTCGGGATTCATGTTTTTTTACAATCTCGGCCGGATGGGACTGATGCCCGGCTCAGTGCAGGAAATCCGTTACATCAATCGCGATGAAAATACCCACCTGTGGCTGTTTCGCAGCATGATTCTACAGCTGCGCAAGGAGGAGCCGCAGCTGTTCACGCCGCAACTGGAACAGCTTTACCGGGATATGCTGAAACAGGGCGTCGAAGAGGAGATCGCATGGGGCTGCGCAATTCTGGGCGATGAGATCCCGGGGCTGAACAAAACGATGATCCGCGATTACATCCGCTATCTCGGCAACCTGCGCGCCCGGGCAATTCATCTGGAAATTCTTTATCCGGGCGAAGAGGAAGAACCGGCGTCGATGAAATGGGTCAGTCAGTATGCCAATGCCAATCTGATCAAAACCGATTTCTTCGAAGCCCGCTCCAGCGCTTATGCGAAGGCTTCCGCCCTCAAGGACGACCTGTAAGCCGCTGATATCTTTAATTTAAAGCGATTTTTCACAAGAACGAAGCGTTCAGGAATTGACATTGGAAACGGGTGTTGATATGATTAAACCATCGACAATGTTCGATATTTTTGGAAGGAGAAAGAAATAACCATGAAAAAGTTTTTAGCACTGGCTCTGGCTGGCATGATGGTTCTGTCCATGAGCGCTTGCGGAAGCAAGGATAAGGGCGGCGACGCTGCTGGCTACAAAGATGGCACATACACCTCCACACAGAAGGGCAACAACGGCGACGTTACTGTCGAAGTTAAGATTGAAGGCGGCAAGATCGCCAGCGTCACAACTCCGGAACAGGCCGAAACTGCAGGTCTGGGCGATGTCGCGATGGAAAAGATCTGCGCGGCGATCGTCGAAGCCAACTCTGCGGAAGTCGATACGGTTTCCGGCGCTACCAACTCTTCTAACGCGGTCATCAAAGGCGTTACTGAGTGCTTAGATCAGGCGAAATAAGGATTTTAAGAAACCTCACACACTTTCTCTAAAAGCGTGAACAACTGAATTTGAAAGTGAGGAAAAGGGGCTGAACAAAAGTCAGCCCTTTTTTATGTTCCAAGGTTGTCAGACAATCCAGAACTTTTTGAAGCATAAGACAGAGTGCGGAAACAGAGGATAATTAATAAGGCGGGTCAGCAGCATCCTTGCCTGGAAATCCCCCCGGAAATGAAGCTTGAAATCAAAAAGAGAAACATGAACAAAGGGAAAGCGCTTGGCAAAAAGCGCTTTACCCCCTTGAAAAGCTGATCGTGATCGTTGCTGACAAACAAACTCAAAAAAAGGATTGAACGATTGGAAAGTTCAATCCTTTTCCTGTGGTAGACAGTCCATCTGACGAATTGTTTCGATGATCAGCGCATTGCTTTGAAGACAATTTAAAATAGCCAGAAAGGTCTCGATCGGATCTTGGATTTGATCGGCATCCAGCTCTCCGGTCACCTCGACTGAGGACTTCCCGCCAGCCTTCATTTCAGTCAGATAAACTTCTTCGATGATTTCCTGAATCTGATCATTCATTTTCTGGATTTGATCAAAAGCAAACAGGAAAAAAACAGCGGTCGGTTTCTTGTCTTTGAAAAACCGGCGCAGCACTGCGGAGGATTCATTTTGATCCGCCCATGCCGTGTCAATCCGTTTCTGTAAATCGGATTGAATATCCTCTACGCTCACCTGATTATCCTTCGCCAGCTGTTCAAACAGCTCCTGTACCCCTTCAAGCATAATTGTCCCCTTTCTCACGGAAATGACCGCGTTTATTTTTTGCGGTCAACCAGATTCTGATAGTAAATAGCCTTGGAATAATTGTTTTTGCGAAGATAGGATTCACATAACAATTCAGTGATGAATTTGGCGGATAAATCGTCGCCCAGCTTCAGCGCAAATTTCTGGAATTGGATCAGCTGATGCTGCAATTCGACTTCCTCCTGCGCCAGCGTCAGATTGACGATCGTGATAAACTGCGAGGAAAAAGGATTGGTTTTGTCCTGATGGCAGGTTTTAATCAGCGCCGCTGCTTCCTCCATCTGATTTAATTTATATAAAGCCCAGGCTTGCATGGCGCGGTGAAAATCAGTCAGTTCGACAGAGGCTGCATACCGAATGCAATAGCGTTGAACTTCTTCATATTTTTTCGCCAGAATGCAGGTAAAAAGAATATTCTGGAGCACCTGTTTCCGCTGAAATTCGGGAATCTTTATGATCGTCTGATCCAGAATGGAAGTGGAAATTTCCAACGCTTCCTCAAACATTCCATTTTCAGAATACAGAACGGCTTCAAAAGACTTGCTGAAAATCAGCCGGAGGTAATTCTGTTCATCCAGAAATGAGCGCTGGGCTTTCAGATTGTACTTGTCCGCCAGAAAGTGGTTGTTTTCCCGGGCATAGCAGATAGCCAGATTGTAGTGCGCAATCGAAGTTACGGATTCTTTTTCTTTCATGCTCAGCGCTTTCAGCGTGTATTCCTTAAACAGATCGCCGCGGACATCCGCAAAAGACATTCCCAGATACAGATAATAAAGTTGAAGCAGTTCGGGAGTCAACAGCTTTACACATTGCTTCAGGATATCCCGCGTTTCTTTGATCTGTGCATAATTTTTATTGACGACGTGCGTGATAAAGGCAGCCAGCGTGAATTTCAGCGCCAGCTCAGATTCCATAAGGCTGGATTCCGATTGGGATAGTTGATCGAACAGTGTGTTCATCGTGACTGCATCGTAAAAAGCCGCCGCCGTGATCAGATCATCCATCAGCTTGTCAAATTTCTGAATCTGTTTGTTATTCTTCTTGATTCCAATCCCCAGCTGACGCAGAATTGCCGAGGTGATTGCCGGATCGACCTCCTTTCCCGATTCGATCTGGCTTAAATAACTGGCTGTGATATGGCATTCATGGGCTAACGCCGCCGCTTTAATTCCTTTTTTCAGACGGGTTATCCGTATTAAAGCGTTGATCTGTTTCATTCGCTCTCCTTTACTGTAAATTTTATCAAAACGCCGCAGGGCAGCGCCGAGTTTCCAGCGATCTTTATTAAGCGTGTTTCCTTGTTTAAAGTGAGTTCCGATAATATAATTTTTATATCAAGTACTTGAAAAGAGAGGAGTAATCAGGGATGAATTTAATTTACTTATCTGTTTTATCAGGTACTTTTCCTTTATTTGGTTTTTACCAGTTTTTAGGCATTTAAGCTGAACGGTCACGGGATGATTGCGCTTCGCTTCCTTGGCGATGACGGGACGGAAATAAGAAATGAGAAATCCGGAATCATATCGGAAATCGCAGATTTCTTTCCATGCCGAAATCTAAGTCAAGGAAAACCGAAGCGGATCATCCTCTTTTCTTTTCTGTTGCGCAAGGTGTTCCAACCTGGGAATCGGCAGCTTTCTGTGGCAGGAATTCAGGTGAAGCGGGCCTGACCGCGCTGCAGGAGGTCGACGATCTGGTCCCAATCATAACCCAGTGCCGTCAGGATTACGAAATAATCGGGAACCGGGCAGTTTCCGCCTTGTTCCAGGCAAGTCAGTTCTTCAATTTTAATTTTAGTTATGCGGGAAAGGGCTTCGATTGTCATGCCTTTGTCGATCCGGAGTTGACGGACGGTGGAACCGACGTCGGGAATACCTTTGTTTATCATAATGTTAGCACATAACCTCCAAACCAATTTTATCATGCAGCTAGTTATAATAAAAGCAGGAATTGGAAGTTATTGACTAATTCAGTGTTGATACAAAGGTAGCGATGGCATGAAATTGAACGAAGCGACGCTTAAGAGAATCGACGAACTCCGCGCACAACGCGGCTGGACTTATTATGAATTGGCCAAGGTCAGCGGAGTCAGTAAAAATACATTTTACAATTATAAACGGGAGCCGGATAAATATCTGACGCTTCATACGTGTTGTAAGATCTTGGGCGCGTTCAATATGTCGTTCAGTCAATTCTTCGACAGCGAGTTATTCGACAATTTAGAGGATGGACTATAACGATGAAATTTAGTGAAGCATTACGCATCAGAATTAAAGAATTATGCGGGGAATATGATCTGAATCCAAGCACGCTGAGTCAGAAGGCCTGCGGCAACAGCACGATTTCCAGCTTTATGTCGAAGGATCAGGAAACGCTGTATATGCCGACGATTTACAGTATCTGTCTGGCGCTGAATCTTTCGCTCAAGGAGTTCTTTGATTCCCAATGCTTCGACGATATTGATGAAATCAACGAGATCCGCAATCAACATCAAAGTCCCCAATAGCGATGGCGAACTTGATCGGAAAGCGGGGCGGCAGAGGATCCGAGCCCGCCGACAGGCATTGCGATCGGGGGCTGAAATGAAGTTGTGATAAACATTGCATCATAGACAACGAATCCTTGCCGCAAAGACAAGGTTTTTTGATCTTCAGCGGAAAGGTTCGTACAGAATAAATCCAGGCAGGATGCATTGAAGCAGCCCCAGGCACAGCTCACTGATTCATCCGGCAGAGGATTGAAAGCGAAAGCTGGAAATCCTTCCGGTCCCCGGTTCTTAAGCCGGTGCTGCAATGAAAACAAGGAAGGAGCGGGAGAAGTTATGAAAAAATGCAGAATTACCGTAGTGAAAGTGACGGAACATACCGACTTGATGGCGCGCTATGAAAATCCGATGCTGCACGCCTGCGATCTGCGGGAAGGGCAGGTCTTTATCGCCAACGGCTGGATGAAACCGGAAGGCTTGTGCGACAGCGCCTGGTCGAGTCTGTCCCCGTTTGTGATGACGCTGGCCCACGGCGGGGAAAATCTTTATGAAGGCTGGATGAAAAATCCGCGCTCCGCCATGATCTCCTGCAACGACGGTTTCCGTCCAGTCAGCTTCTATATTGAAGCACTGTACGAGGACGCGGATTGAGTTAACTATTACCGATAAGGATTTATAAGGGATGCCGCCGCTGATACACCTTCGGCGATACGCCTTGAATCTCTTTAAATAATTTGGAGAAATAAAACAGATCATCAAAGCCGGACTGCCATGCCGCTTCGCTGACCGAGATATCCGGTTCCCGCAGCAGCTGGGCCGCTTTGCGGATTTGAAGCGTCCGCCAGTAGCGTAGCGCCGTGACGCCGGTTTCCTGTTTGAACAACGCCCCGCAGTACACGACGTTCAAGCCGGTGACCCATGCCAGATCCTCCATCGTGATGGTCTGCGTCAGATGCGATTCGATGTAGCTTTTCATCTGCCGGACATGCGGATTCTCCTGCTGCGCCCAGGCTGTCTGGTACAGCTCGTCCAGAATCTGATAGAACACCGCTTTGCAATGCAGCCGGGATAACGGCTTTTCCGTCAGCCAGTGCCGGTTGAAATCCTGAAATAACGGCAGATAGAAATCAAGCGAATCCAGGGTCAGAACCGGCTGAGGCAAGGCCGGCAGCGGCTGATCGGCGAAGAAATCAAAGGATTGCAGCGTCAGCGGCTCCTCCGCAAACCGCTCCGCCTCCCGCAGACTGCCCGCCGGGATTAAAAGCACCTGATTTTCTGTCAGAACCTGTTCGTTATCGTCAATTTTATACAATGCTTTTCCCTTTAATATGAACACAAGGTTGTTGTAGTCGATGCGATCCCGCTTCACCCGCCATTCTAAAGTACATTCCCGTTGAATTGCATAGCGGAACGTCACGCTGAAATCCTGCATTTCCCTTCCTTCTTTCTTTAATTTATACAAAAAAACCTTAACCTTCCTATTTATCATAGCGAAAAATGATGATAAACTCAAGACAGAGAAGAAAGAGAGGTTTCCCGTTCATGGACCGTATTCAATTTTTAGATAAACCCCTGGCGGCAAAAGCAGAAATCACCGCCGCGCTGGACCGTGCCTGCGCTCAGGTAGAAAAAAACCTGCCTGCGTTCACGTATCAATATCAGGCTGCCAGCAGCAACGATTTATTCTACCAGCCGATCATCAATAAGGACTGGACCAATGGCTTCTGGACCGGCGAAATCTGGCTGGCCTATGAACACACGAAAAAGAACATCTTCAAGTATGCCGCACTGATTCAGGTGGAGGACTTCTACAAGCGGATCAATGAGGAATTCAGCGTCGATCATCACGATCTCGGCTTCCTGTATTCTCTGTCCTGCGTCGCGGGCTACAAGCTGACCGGTGATGAAACGGCGAAGAAAGCGGCGATCATGGCGGCGGAGAAGCTGATCACCCGCTTTCAGGAAAAAGGCGAATTCATTCAGGCCTGGGGCGAGATGGGCGATAAGGACAGCTACCGGCTGATCATCGACTGTCTGTTAAACCTGCCGCTGTTGTACTGGGCGAGCGAAGTGACCGGTGATCCGAAGTTTGCGGACATCGCGCATAAGCATATCCGCACGGCGATGAAGTGCGTCGTGCGTGAGGATTACTCAACGATCCACACGTATTTCTTCGATCCGGAAACCGGCCTGCCGCTCAAGGGCGTGACGCATCAGGGCAACCGCGATAATTCCGCATGGGCGCGCGGGCAGGCCTGGGGCGTTTACGGTACGATTCTGAGCTATCAATACACGCAGGATCCGGAATACCTGGAGCTGTTCCGCCACATCAGCGATTACTATCTGCGCCATCTGCCGAAGGATCTGGTTCCGTTCTGGGACTTCGATTTTACCGACGGAAGCAGTGAACCGCGCGATTCCTCTTCAGCGGCGATCGTGATCTGCGGCTTTCTGGAAGCGGCGAAAGTGCTGGACAAAGAAGAAGCGGAATACTATACGAGACTTGCGTATCAGATGATGAAATCATTGATCGACAACTATGAGGTTAAGGATTGGGATTCGACCAACGGCATCCTGCTTCACAGCACCTATAACCGCCACACGCCGACCAACACCTGCCGCAATAAGGGTGTTGACGAGTGCTGCAGCTGGGGCGACTACTATTATATGGAAGCCCTGACGCGGATGGTGACGGACTGGAACCGGTATTGGTAAGGAGCAAAGCATGAAGAAAAGCGAATTTTTTGCACAGAAGAAACAATTTTTTGTCAATGACACCGCGGCGGTGAAGGACTATGTTCTAACCCATTGCGCGCAGGATCAGATTGACAAGATCATCGCCCGGGCGGACGAAGCCTGCGCACAGAGCTTCCGTTTCGATCTGCGCTGGGATATGGAATACACGGAAATTCCGGTCGTGTTTGAAAAGGAAATCAACTGGCTGCATCAGCCGGCGGATGACCCGGAATGGATCTTTGCGTTTAACCGCCATCATTTCTGGATCACGATGGGACAGGCGTATGTGCTGACCGGCGATGAGAAATACGCCGAGGCGTTCGTCAAACAATGCAAGAGCTGGATCTGCCAGATCAACCTGCGCGATCCGGACTGCGCCAACGCCTGCCGGACATTGGAAACGGGAATCCGGATGAATCTGTGGATCAAGGCTTTCTGTCTGTTTCGCGACAGTCCGGCGCTGACCGACAGTTTCTGTTCGTTGTTTGAGGAATCAATCCTCGAGCAGGAAAAGTTCATCGCCGAAGTCTGGAACAGCACGAAGATCATTTCCAACTGGGGCGTGCTGGAAAACCACGGCTTGTTTACGGCAGCCTTGTTGATGCCGGAACATCCATTCAGTGAGGAAATGCGCAGGGAAGCGCTGTGCCGGCTGGATCTGCAGCTGCAGCGGCAGGTGTATCCGGACGGCGTGCATTGGGAACAATCGACGATGTATCACAACGAGGTCGCGCAGGATTTTCTGGAAGTGAAGATTCTGGCCGACCGCAACGGCATCGAGCTGCCTTTTGGATATAATGAACGGCTGGCGAAAATGATCGACTTCTGCGTCGAACACCGCAAACCGGATGGGATTGAAATGGCGATGGGCGACAGCGATGATATTGACGTGCGCGACATCATTACCAAAGCAGCTGTCAGCTTCAACAATCCAGCCTGGAAAGCCGCCGGGTATCCGGAGTTTGATTTTGACTGTGTGTTTGATCTGGGGGTGGAAGCGGCGAAGGCGTATGCTTCCATGCCGTCCATGCCCTCCGGCAAGCGCAGCGTTATCTTCCCGGACAGCGGACATATTTTCTGGCACAGCGATGATTCCGCGGATCAAACGTGGCTGCATTTCACCAACGGCGTCCATGGCGGCGGGCATGCCCATGAGGACAAGCTGCATGTCGATCTGTTTTACCGCGGCGAGGATATCGTGCGCGACAGCGGCCGGCTGACGTATGTTGATAAGCCGGAACGGTATGAGTTTAAAGGCCCGAAGGCGCACAATGTCATCGAGCTGGACAATCAGCCGTCAATTCGCTGCAAGCGTTCCTGGGGATATCATAAGCGCTCCTGGTCGCTGAACACACAGATGAGTCAAGCCGGCAGCTTCCGGCTGGCGCAGGGGGCGGCGTTAGGCTACATGGATTTGGAAACCGGCAGCGCGGTGCTCAGCCGGAAGGTGGTCTGGCTGCGGGAAGATCTGATTCTTGTGCATGACGAGATTTATGCCAACCCGCAGGATAAGCATAAAATTGTGCAGCGCTGGCATTTCTCGCCGGACGCTCAGGTTACATTAAAAGGGCAGACGGCGGGACTGACGCTGAACAACAGCGACTGCGAAGTGCTGACGCTGGCGGAGCAGGCTGAAGTCCGGCTGACGGACACGCGGCTGTCGCTGCATTACAATACGACGACGCCGTCGGTCATGTTGGAAACCGAGCTGAACGAAGCGGGTTTCACTTCGATCACAACGATTTTCTCACTCAACCCGAAAGGGGAAAAAGCGCCGTGCTTCGCGGTGCCGGCTCCGGTCAGTCTGGTCAGCCGGCAGGATCGTCCGTTTGCGAAATCGGTCGCGGAAGGCTGGGTGATCCAGAAGGGCGCCGATCAGTTCACCGTGATGATCGCGCATGAGGATTACATGGGACCGTCTGACGTCGTGCTGATCAACGAGCGTCAGGGCATGGGACATGTGATCGTCTGGTCCGGACTGGATAAAGAACAGTGGGGCACCACGCTGGCTTATTAAGCGGACTGTCAAGGGAATCAGTTTAGAATCAAGAATTGAAAGCAGTATAAAAGACTCTCGCTCAACCGGATTGACAGAAATCCGCATGAGGGGGAGTCTTTCTTTTGCACTGATGCACCGCCAGACTATGATGATCGCAGGGGACAACCTTGGCAGATCGTTATGCCTGAGATAAGAAATCAAGGATCCGTTGTTGAAAATCACCGGCTTCCTCATAGGCGGCATGACCCAAGCCCGGATAAATTAAAAGAGATGCCGTGTTCAGCTTTTCAGCCAGATCGCGGGAAGCCTGAACACCAACGATGTGATCACACTCGCCTCCGATCACGAAGACCGGGCAAAAGATCCGATGGATTTCTTCCAGCGCGTCATGATCAAGACAAGCCTGAGCCTGCGTGAGAAACCGGTCGAAGGTTTGGGGTTTCCCCCATCGGCTGAGCAGAGGGAGGAGCCGGCGGTATTTTTTGAGATAGGCGTCGGAGTAAGACTTTTCAGCCGTATCCGTCATCAAACCGGAATAATCCGACTGTTTTGCCATGTGGATCCAGCTTTGGAGGGTGGCGCGGGTTGTTTGTCCGGGCTGTGCTGTGGTGAGGGCCAAAACAAGGCGGCTGACAAGCTTTGGATAATCAATCGCGAGGTACTGGGCGATCATCCCACCCTGCGACACGCCCAGAATGGCGGCGGCTTTAATGCCTAAAGCTTTCATGGCAAGCGCCTGATCGGCAGCCATCTGCCGCGTGGAATAGATTGGGGGCAGCGTATTGCGGCGGCTGAACAAATAAACTTTAAAATGCCGGGCAATCCGCCGATAGCTGAACGCAAAAGCGAATGCCTGAAACTGACCATGAACCGGGGTCAGTCCATCGCCTAATCCGGGCAGAATGACCAGTGTTTTTGGACCTTTTCCAAAGACTAGATAATTCATCGTATCGCCGTTGACGGCAACTTGGGCGCTGCGAGCAGAAGTGAACATCAAAATTCCCCCTTATGAACGAAGTCGTTGTCTTCTTTGTATTTCCCGGACATGTGCTGAGGACGGCGGTTATTTGAATTCCATAAATCAGAGTCAGAGAACTTGAACCAAGCACTTTCCCGGGAAATAATCAGACCGCTAATTTTAGAAATGTTTCCTCAGCTGCGGGTTTTATCAGATCGCGCAGAATGTCGGGCAGCTCAATGACGATCAAACGGTCGTTACTCCTGATCGTCCAGATCACAGATGCAGAATAGCCGGATGAAGCGGAATCTGAAACCGCCATGGTTTGTTCCGTCCATTTTACACCGTCAGATTCATGGAGCGTTTCACTGGGACCGCTGAAAATCGTGGACAGACCGCAAGCTTGATCACGCTTTTGTTCATTCACATAGAAAAGCACAGGTTCACCGGATTCCCGCAGAATTTGGTAGGTGGTATAGCTGGCGGTGGCAGCGGAAGGCAGGGCTAAGACAGGCGTAAAATTTTCTGCCCAGATCAGGGTTTCAATCACCTTCATCTCCTCGCCAGCCTGAAATTGCCGCTGAGTATCAATGAACAGGAAAGGGGCGCTGCGAACCTGGAGGCCGGTGCAGGCCGGATTTTCCATGGAATTCAGAACCCGGATATTGTCGTTGCGGTAGATCAGACCGCCGACTAACAAAAGCAGGATCAGCAGAATGGTGAGAAGGAGGCGATGTTTTTTCATAAGGTATTCTCACTTTCTAAAAGCGTAACTAAAATCAGAATTTCGCTTATTTTGTCTGAGTTTCGATCAGGTGACGAAAAGTTTTCTCAACGGTCGGCTGAATCCGTTCGATCAGGAAATCAGAGGCAGAGATCTGAATTTCATAGGTGCGTGTCTGAAGCGTCCAGATTCGATCGAATCGAACTTCAGACTGAGAATTGTTAACCGGTTCGTCTTGTTCAAACCAGAGAACGCCGTTTTCTTCTTGCATCAACGTGCGGTTAAGATCGGACGTGAGTGCGAATTGACAGCTGAGCGGCTGGTGATCGCGATGCTGTTCCAGCACGGTCAGCGGATAACTCGGACCCTTTGGATTCAGCCGAACCCAGTAATCCCCCACGATCCCCCAAGGTGAAGAAAAGAGAGCCAGTCCAGGAAGGAACTCACGGGTTTTGATGTCCATGCTGAGAAAGGTCATATCATCCTCGGCCTGAAACTGCCTGTTGAAATTTGGAAATAGAAGCGGTGAATTCTGAACGGACAACCAGTAACAGGGATGATCGCTCGTCCGTTCCTGAATGACATGGATATTTGCCGTCCGGTACAGCGCAAGCAGGCTCAGGAAAAGGATGAATATTATCGAACTTCGGCGTATTAGGATATTCTTTTTCATGCTTTCACCTTTAACTTTCTCTCTGAATGATAAGGCAAGCCACACTTTTTTTCGTAAATCACACAAATTCCTGCTTCCATCTTACCAACGAAATTTGTAAAAGGGAAGCGATCTTTGAAATACAGAAGAATGAAAGGGAAAAAATCCATTCTGTAAAATATGGAAGGTTTAGTAAACCTGAAAAATCATAGTTGAGCTTTTGGGGCAGGCTATTTATACTGAAATCAAGAGGTGATGAACAATGATTGAAACGTTTAGAGTCAAAACCAGTCTGGATGAATTTGAGCGCATCGTGCTTCTCTACAAAGCGCAGGATGGAAAAACATTCATCGGACATTCTTTCTATTACGGCGGCCGCGACGGTTCGGAATATCTGTTGTTTCTGTATAAAGATCCGCTGCCGCAGGGTGGCTTATTGGAAGGCTGGAATGAATTAGATGAAACGTCCTATCATATCACGATCGTCGGCGTTCATGATCACCGGATCGCGGTTGAGGACTTCCTCGTCTGTCACAATCCGGAGCTGACCTGGGAAGATGTAATCTATGTACCGGTGCATGATTTTACCGAGGTGGACAGCGTCTATAAAGAATTGAATCCGCAGCCGGGACGGGCGTACGCGTTTGTGATTGGAAAGAGCGCAGCGGAATAACAAAACAGAATCATAGCGAAACAAGCGGGCACATCGAGGGAAAGATGGAAGCTCGCTTTTCTTTGCGGATGGAAATGCGGCGTGGGGAATATGTTATAATAAGAAAAAGAAAGAACAGGAGGGTTGGCGATGAGTATTGGACTTTCGTTTGAGGCTCAGATTCAGGATGTAAGTGAAGTCCGGGAAGAAATTATGGACTTGGCGGAACAGTGGAACATCCCGGCTTTTCCGGATGAAAACAGCGTGAGCTTATCGTTCTGCCCGATTGGAATTCTGGAAATTCAATTCCAACAGGAAGAGATGAATCATTGGATCATGTCAGGTGAGTGCGTGACGACGCCGGCGGGACCGGGGCTGCACAAAGCGGCCGCTGATTTTATTGAGACGCTGGCGGATCGGCTGAATCTTGAAATTCTGTTTGAGGATGAAGCGGAATATATGATCTACCATGATTTTAAGAAAATGGTAGAGGATCATTTTTATCCCTGGCTGGCAACGCTGACGACGATTCCGATTCATCAGATGGAAGAGGATGAATATACCAGCCTGTGCTTATGCTGGGATCTGAATCAATATATGCCCCGGGAAATTCCCGGCACGATCATCACGCACATGGGCCGATTTTCAATTTCCGCATTGGCTGAGAAGCTGGAAGACGGCATCGAGGCATTCGCCGATCAGTTCTTTATCTGGAAGAATCCGATCAAGGACGCACTGTATTACCGGAACTGTGCGTTGAACCAGTTGTGGGAGCATTGTTATTTCGCGCCGTCTTCCCGCAGTGAGCTGGATCGGCAGACCAACGAATTTATCTTCTCCCATCTGGAACAGGCGCTGATGATGGACCGAACGCTGCCCTTTCCGATTGAAGCGTACTACAAGCTTTGTCAGCTGGATGGCAAAGATCCGCTGGATCTGACAGGGGTTCCTGAGCTGTGCTATGAAACAAAGATCGGGTATCGCCGGGACCGGATCACGCAGGATTTCGGCAACGTCAAGTTTGTATTCCCTGGGAAATATAAATATGAATATAAGCAGACGGAACAAGGCCGGGGAATCAATTTATGGACAGATGGAAGCGACCCGCGCTGTCCGCTCTGGCAGATCACCGGGTTTTCCCGCAATCAGGGAGATGCGATTTTCTTTGAGCAGGGATTTGAGAAAGTCCAGGATATCGAGGAATTCCAGGCGGGTGAGGGCGTCTGTCGGTATGGCTGGTATGCGTCCAAGGACGAACTTCAGCTTGCGGCCCAGATTATTTGCGGCGCACAGCTGACGTTGATCACCGTGACTCTTCCTGATGAAGGGCAGCGGGAAGGGGTACTTGAACTACTGCACGCTGTCCGGGCGCTGCTTCCAAAAGAGGAAGTTCGGCAACAGGCGACGTATACTTTGCGGCAATAGTTCTGTTTTCCTGGCGGATCATGTTTTCCTTGCTTACTAAGGCGGAAAAGATCCAACATGGCAAAAGGATTGCGTATACACAGATACGGATCTATAAGTTGTTAAAAAATAAAAATCAGATTTCCCATGTTAAAGAATGAGAGTGAATTAATTATGAAAAAAAGCGCAATATTTGCATTATTACTCCTGTGCTCCGTTCTGACAAGTTATATCTTCAGAGATATGGATTTTTTGGCGAACGTTTTTATAATACTGAATAGCTTGACATTTATAATGACTGTCCTATTTCTAGTCATTGAACATGTTCAGTATAGAAAATAAGCTGAACAAGGATAATTTACTTGGAAAAATGGAAAACAACTGAATTTGTGGCAATGCTTCAGATTGAAGCGGACATTGCTTTGTACTAAAACCTGGGTGAACCAGGCTTTTTTCTGGTTTACTGTAAAAATTGTACCTGCATCTTCGTGCGAAACAGCGCTTTTAATGAAGAAAGAAGAAAGAAATCCTGTTCATGTTGGCAATTCACATCAAAAAAGGTTCTGGCATAAACGCCAAAACCTTCGATCTTCATTCTTTAAAAATGGATGATCTGAATTTCCTTTATCGAAACTTGACGGTGATCAACAAAGCCCGGTCGGCATCGACCTGTTCCGGGTGTTCTAAACTTTGCATCAGATCGTTGACCTCCATTGAAAGCTGTCCATCGCTGCCGCCATCTTTTTCAAGTATCAAAAGCAGCGGCACCGGTTGGTTCAACGGAACGTCGATGGTTTCATCCAGACGATCCGTTCCGCGTGCTCCCCAGTCTGAAGTGAAATAAGCACCGTCTTCGCCAATCGGGACGCCCGGGGAAGACACGCCGCCGCAAGACCAGGCAAAGCGGGACTGATCGGCTAAAACCTGAATCATCAGGATTTTATCGTCGTGTTCAAGCATCCCGCTGGTTCCGCCGCCGGCCTCCTCCTGCCATTGATGATCCGCGTTTAACGTCCAGCTCTGAACTTCCAGCCCATCGACGGTCTCGTTGAGGTGCAAATCAAAAAAGAAGGTGGAATCCCCTTGCGGCATTAAATCAAGCAGAGTCTGGGTATCTTCGGAAAGCGTGTGCGGCGACACGCTTAACGGTGCTGTGGCGGTTGGTGTGGATTGACAGGCAGTGAACAGGGCAACAAGGCCGGATAGCGCCAAAGCGCGGAACAGTTTATTTTTCATGATTGTTTTCTCCTTTTATTATGATCTATGCTGCATTTGAAAACAGACCTGCGTTTTTTACAGGAAAGACTGAAATTTGAAGACCAGAGACAAGTCCGAGAGGAATTGTTTAGTAGATTGAAGTGTGGGAAGATCGGAAGTTTTCGGGAAAATTTCGATCATTTGCGGCGGACGGCTGTTCGCATGCCGCATTGTACCGCAGACAGGCGTCGATCAAATCATGAACCGAATCGACAGAATAAGGAACCTGAGCTTTGATCGCCGGGCGGGCTGAATTCATCGCGAAGCCATATGGAATGCTTTGCAGCATATCCAGATCGTTCTGTTCATCGCCGATGGCGGCGGCCTGTTTCCGATCCAGACCTAACCGATCCAGAATCTCCAATAAAGCAGCTCCCTTGCTGCAGCCTGCGCAGCTCATTTCCACCAGATCCGGACCGCTGCTGGTCACGGCCAGCCGGCCTTGGAAATGTTTGCCGAAGTAATCCAGGAAAAATGGGAGCCTTGCCGGATCGGCCAGGATCATAAAAATCTTATTGGGATACGCGGTTTGCGGCTGGTTCAAATAATCGCGGACCTGCCGCAGGTAAAGATCTTCTGGGAATCGCTTTTGAATCAGGCTGTCAGCCTGATAGGTGATCCGCTCGGTGATGTCGATATCCAATACGAAATCCAATTCATCGCGAAACGGTTCGCACAAATCACACAGCTCGTTCAGCTCCGGCGGCATGACTTCCCGGCTCCATAACAGCTGGTCGTTCAGTATCACCTTCGCGCCGTTGCAGGCGATGATATCGCAGTCGACAGCGTAATCGCGGATGATTTCCTCACGCGTACATGCCCGTCTTCCCGTGGCGATCAAAAACCGATTGCCCGCATCCTTCCAGCGGATGATCGCATCCCGGTTGGCCGGCGTCATTTTCCCCAGTTCCTGCGCTCCATGATATAACGTGCCGTCCAGATCGCTGGCGATCAGCCGGATTGGTTTTCTGTCCTTCATCTGTGGTTTCTCCTTTCCTCCCTGAAAAAATCCGTTAAAAACAGGGTATCACAATCGCTGAAGAAAGGCAAACCGGATTCCTGATCCGCGGCAGTTTCTCCTTATTTAGTATAAGGAACAAAACAGATCTTTCACCGTTGCGATCAAAGTCCGGCCGCAAAGGAAAACCTTGTAGGAAATGGCTTTATGAAACCAACCCGCGAAAGTCAGATCGAAATCAATCCGGCATCCGCAAAAGACAGATGCAGCGCTTCCTGCCTCCGCTTGATCAGGCAGTTCAGTCGGAAAAGAATCCGAAAAGGAAGGCAGAACTTCTTCATCAAAGAAAACTCCTGATGTAAAAACTCATAACGTGTTTCAGAAGAAAGCAAAATCCTGGCGATGAAAAACGATGAAACATCAATTTCATGGGAAGAAGTGCTTTAGAACAGGAGAGAATTTTGCTATAATAACCCATGCGGAGGATGCAGTATGAAATGGGAAGAATTTATCGAAGCCTGTCGGCAAAAGAAAATCGAATGTTCCGCTGTTCAGCAGAATCAGTTTGTGCGGTATGCGCAGCTGCTGCGGGAATGGAATGAAAAAATAAATCTTACTGCCATCACGGAATGGGAGGAAGTGCTGGAAAAGCATTTCTATGATTCTCTGGTTCCGTTTGCCGGCATGGCGCTGGACGCTGTCCACCTGTGCGACGTCGGGGCGGGCGCGGGCTTTCCTTCCCTGCCGTTAAAAATTATGAATCCTCAAATGAAGATCACAATTTTAGAACCGCTGAACAAGCGGGTTGTTTTTCTCAAGGAAGTATGCCGCGAGATTCAGCTGGACAATGTCGAATGTTTGAATGTCCGGGCTGAGGACTACGCGAAAGAACATCGCGAATCGTTTGATTTGGTCACGGCGCGGGCCGTCGCCAATCTGCGCGTGCTGTCGGAGCTGTGTCTGCCGTTAGTAAAAAAGAATGGAATCTTTGTCGCCATGAAGGGGGCCGCCGGATTTGAAGAACAAGCCGAGGCGGAAAAAGCGACGAAAATTCTGGGCGCGGAATTGGAAAAGGCAGAGGAAGTCCATCTGCAGGACGGCTCAGCGCGCGTCAATCTGACCTACCGCAAGGTCAGAACCACGCCGCCGCAGTATCCGCGCGCCTATGCGAAAATCAAAAAGAGTCCGTTGTAAAGGAGTGTTTTTATGAGAGAAGTTCGGGAAATATCAATCGAGCAGATTCATCCCAACCGTCACCAGCCGCGGCTGGAATTTAACGAAGACGCGCTGATGGAGCTGGCGCAGTCGATCCGGGAGAATGGGCTGATCCAGCCGATCACGGTTCGGGAAGACGAAGACGGGTATGAAATCATTGCCGGGGAACGCCGCTACAAAGCCTGCATTCTGGCCGGATACAGCGAAGTTCCATGCAATGTCATGAGCGCCGACGAACAAAAATTAGCGGAGCTGGCGTTAGTGGAAAACATTCAGCGCGAGAACCTGACTTCCATCGAAGAAGCCAAGGCGTACATCCAGATCATGCGCTCTGCCGGCATGACGCAGGAAGAACTGGCGTCCAAAATGGGAAAATCCCAGTCCACGATCGCAAACAAGGTGCGGTTATTGAATTTGCCGGATGAAATTCAGGAAGGTATCTCCTCCCGTAAGATTACGGAACGCCATGCGCGGGCGCTGCTTTCGGTGGAGCCGGAAAAGCAGCGGGAAGTCTATGAAAAAATCGTAAAGAAGGGCATGAACGTCCGTCAGACAGAACAGCTGATCACCAGCATGAAAGAAGCACCGCAGCCGAAAACCGAAGCGAAGAAACCGGTCTTCAAAGGATTTGCCCGCAATATTAAAATCGCGGTGAACACAATTTACCAGGCGGTGGAGATGGTTCGCCGCACCGGGATCGCGATTGAAACTGAGGAAGCAGAAACGGACAACGACGTCCGGATTATCATTAAGTTTCCCAATAAATAAGGAAGACACCCCATACTTTTAAGGAAGGTCCTGACAAAAACAGGCCAGAGGTCAACAGGCGATGGATAAAACAGATTGCCTGTAAGACAGGAAGGTTCGCCTACCTTGCTGGGGGACAATTATGCTCTGTGAATACCGAGTGAGGATTAAATCAAGATAAAAGGATGTGAAAAAATGGGAAAAATCATTGCCATCGCCAATCAGAAGGGCGGCGTCGGAAAAACGACGACGAGCATCAATCTCTCCGCCGGACTGGCCTATCTCGGCAAAAAAATATTACTGGTCGATTTTGACCCGCAGGGCAATGCGACGCAGGGCGTCGGCGCGACCCGCCAGAGCTTTGTAAAAAGTATTTACGACGTCATTATGAGCGACGTGGAAGTGAAAGACGCTGTGAAAACCATGAAGATTCCGCCGCTGGATATCCTGCCGGCGACGATTGACCTGGCCGGGGCGGATCTGGAAATGGTCGAATACAAATATGGCCGCGAGAAGCTGCTGAAAAACAAACTGGTCGCCGTGAAGAACGATTACGATTACATCATCATCGACTGCCCGCCTTCGCTGGGACTGCTGAACACCAACGCCCTGACGGCCGCGGATTCGGTGATCATCCCGGTGCAATGTGAATACTATGCGCTGGAAGGGTTGACGCAGCTGTTGTCGACGATTCGTCTGGTACAGCGTCTTTTCAACAATAAATTGATGATCGAAGGCGTATTATTGACGATGTTTGATGCGCGGACCAAGCTGAGCGTCGAAGTCCAGCAGGAAGTCCGGCGGTATTTCAAGGAGCGGGTATATAAGACGTATATTCCGCGCAACGTCAAGCTGTCGGAAGCGCCTTCCCGCGGCGCCACGATTTTTGAATATGACGTAAAATCGGAAGGAGCCAAGGCCTACGCATCGTTAGCAAAGGAAGTCATTTCCTATAACGCAAAGGAGGCAAAAGCCAATGAAAAAGGATGAAGCCCGGCTGGGGAAAGGCCTGGGAGCCATTTTCGGCGAGGATTTAAGCAATGTGATCGAGGAGATCCAGCAGGGCGACGAAAGCCGCCAGAGCGAGATCAAGCTGTCGGAGATCCGGCCGAATCCCTACCAGCCGCGTAAAATATTCGACGACGAGAAGATCGGCGAGCTGGCTCAGTCAATCAAGGAGCATGGCGTCTTCACTCCGGTATTGCTGCGCAAATCGGTCAAAGGCTACGAGCTGATCGCCGGTGAACGCCGCGTCCGCGCCAGTAAGAAGGCAGGATTGAAGACGATTCCCGCGATCGTCATGGAGTTCACCGAAGAACAGATGATGGAAATCTCGCTGCTGGAAAACATCCAGCGCGAAGACCTGAACGCGATTGAAGAAGCTCAGGCATATCAGCGCCTGATCGAACGGCTGGACTACACGCAGGAAAAACTGGCCCAGCGCGTCGGGAAATCCCGCGAACACATCACCAACACCCTGCGACTGTTAAAGCTGCCGAAATCTGTCCAGCAGCTGGTCACGGAGAATAAATTGTCAATGGGGCATGTGCGCCCGTTAGTCACGATTGAGGATGAGGGCGAAGCCTATGATCTGGCGATGAAGATCGCCGAGGAAGGTCTGTCTGTGCGCGAGGTGGAACGGCTGGTCAAGGAACGGCAGGAAAAACCGAAACCGAAGGCCGCCAAGAAGGCGGAAGACCCGAATCTGTTGTATGTTGAGGAAGTCATGCAGAACAAGCTGCAGACCCGCGTCAAGGTCGATAAGAAACAGATCGTGATTCAGTATTCCGGTACGCAGGATTTGAACCGGATTCTGGAATTGATTCATTGTCTGGAAGAAACGGAATCGTAAACTGAAAATCAAAAAAGGCATATCCAAGCGTCGAACGTCAGACGGGGATATGCCTTTTTTCAATGTTCATGGATTATTTTTAACCATGAAAGCTTGTCTGCGCAAGGCAATCAGAAGCTTGCGGCCGGTCTTTTAAAGCAAGCTGGCGTTTTGCGATCCATTATTGCGAAGCGGGATGACCGCTGAAAATCTTCTGTCCCGGAACCATTTCCAGTCCCTTTGCTTCCATCAGTTCCTGAACGGTGACAAGCTGATAACCCATCGCGGTCAACTGCGGGATAATCGCTGCGGCGGCGTCCGCAGATTCCGCGTGAATGTCATGCATCAGAATGATATCGCCGTCTTCCACGTTTTCAAGGACATGGCTGATCGTTTTCTGTGCATCGCGGGTTTTCCAGTCCAGCGTGTCCATGCTCCACAAGATCAGCGGCACAGCGGAAGCCTCTTTGACTTGTTCGCTGACAGCGCCGTAGGGCGGACGCAGCGTTTTGACCTGTATCTGGCGGCCGGTTAACTCGCTGACCAGTTCGCTGACGCGGTTTAGCTGATAGTTCAGGCGATCGTTGGACAGTTTGGTCAGATTCGGATGACTGTAAGTATGCGACGCGATTTCACTGCCGCTCTCCGCAACCGCTTTGACAACGTCCGGATAAAGCTCGACGTTGGTCCCAACCATGAAAAATGTACATGCCCCGTCGCTGGCTCGCAAAGCTTCCAGAATCCGCGGCGTATTCTTGGGGTGCGGACCATCGTCGAAGGTGAGCGCCACCATCGGCCGGTCAGGATCGACAGTTCTTGGAGGAATGAAGAGATTCCCGCTGTCTTCCGCAGGTTTTAACAGAAAATGAGAACCCAGCTGCGCCCGGTCCAGCGACCATTGCAGCGGACTTTCGGGGTCCAGATGGATTGATTCCTGTTCCGAGGTTTCCTGTTTGCTTTTATCCAATTTACTTTCTGCGTCAATATTGACTTCGTCGTGGCTTATTTCTTCTTCCCGTTCAGCTTCGCCGTTTTCCTTTAACGTCTCTGCGGGGACGGGAAGATCAAAGAGGAATGTCAGTTGATCCCCCTCAGAATAAAACCGGGAGAAATTCTCTGCCCGCGGGGCGCTGGCCTGAATAAACGGCAGCGTGTATGCGAGGGAGCGGGTAGCCTCCTGATTTTTCATCGCATCCCGGAAAAGCGCGGAGATCCGCTCCAGCCCGGTTTGATCGAAAGCCTGTTCTGCGCCGATCAATTCCCCTGTCTGTTGATCAAGCATGTAACCCCAGTGTTCTTCCTCGATATGATCGCCGACTTTTTTCTGAATTAAATAGACAACCGACATGGCGTTCTGCGCCAAAGCTTCAGTATGATAATCCGCTTTGATCAGGATCGGTTTTGGATCTTCCTGACTGGCAGCCGGCCACTCGGCGTATGCCGTTGACAACGCGCTCATCAACAAGCCAGCCTGCTGCCGGGCTGTGGCTTGGACAGCCTGCGGTTCCTGCGGATAGAAAACGACAATTTCTGCCGCGTCTTGTTTTTCATGCAGCGCCTGATCCAACTGCCGGTCTTCTGCTTCCAGGAAGCTGGGGCGCGTGGTTTCTGACCAGCCTTGTGTGCTCAGAAACAGGGATCCGGCCACTGCTGCGCCGATTCCTGCCATGCTGAACAACAGGATTGGCAGGCGGGAACTCCGGTGCTGTCGCTTCGTGTTTTTAGCTTCGATTTTCAATCACGATTCCTCCTTTCTCCTTTTTATTGTTGCCGAATTTTGTCGAATCATGAAAAAAGCAGAGATAAGCCGGGCGTAAATCAGAGGAAAGTTTTCATTTTCAACGAGTTTTCACAAATTTCAGAAAGCATCGCGGATAAATCGAAGAACTGTCTTTATATTGCGGACAAATTCAAAAAAGTGTCTTGCATTTCACTGGAAACTAAGGCACTATAAAATCAAAGAGACCGCTTACAAGAATGAAGGAGGAACAAGATGAGCGAAGGAAAATGGATGTGGGCTTTAGTGAAGGATAAGGCAGACGTCGGCTTAACGCTGAAACAGGTACCAATTCCGAAATGCGGCAAAAATGACGTGAAGATCAAAATCCGCAAGACGTCGATCTGCGGCACCGACGTGCATATTTATAACTGGAACGAATGGGCACAGCATACAATTCCGATCGGCTTGACCGCCGGGCATGAGTATGTCGGGGAAATCGTCGAGGTTGGCGAGAATGTCGAAGGTTTCCAGATTGGCGACCTTGTCAGCGGGGAAGGGCATATCACCTGCGGCCATTGCCGGAATTGTCTGGCGGGGCAGCCGCATTTATGCCGCAACACCCAGGGCGTCGGCGTCAACCGCAACGGCGCATTCGCGCAGTACCTCGTGATTCCGGCGAAAAACGCGTGGCATTGCGATCCGTCGATCCGCGAGGAATTATATTCATGCTTTGATCCGTTAGGCAACGCGGTGCATACAGCGCTGCAGTTCAATATGATCGGCGAGGATGTGCTGATCACCGGCGCCGGGCCAATCGGATGCATGGCGGCGGCGATCTCCCGCCATGTCGGAGCGCGGCATGTCGTCGTCACGGATGTCAACGAATACCGTCTGAATCTGGCCAGGACGCTCGGAGCGACCCGCACGGTCAACGTCGCTCAGGAGAAGCTGCCGGAGGTGATGCGTGAACTGGGCATGAAGGAAGGCTTCGACGTCGGTCTGGAGATGAGCGGCGTGCAGTCCGGCTTCAACGACATGATCGACAACATGAAAAACGGCGGCAAGATCGCACTTTTAGGCTTACAGAAAGCGGACGCCCGGATCAACTGGGAAAAAGTCATTTTCAACGGGCTGACGATCAAGGGCATCTATGGCCGGGAGATGTGGGAAACCTGGTATAAGATGTCGACGATGCTGCAGAGCGGCCTGAACATCGACGCTGTGATCACTCATCGGTTCGATATTCAGGATTATGAAAAAGGATTCGCGGCGATGAACTCCGGACAATCCGGCAAAGTGGTGCTGGACTGGAGTTCGCTGCAGAAGGAGGAAAAAGAATGAATAAGATTGAAGCGCTGCACTATTACGCTCAGGAAGTCAAAGACATTAAAGAAGCCGGTTTGTTCAAAGGTGAAAGTCCGATCGTCACACCCCAATCCGCGCATGTGAGACTGGAAGATGGCCGTGAGGTCATCAACATGTGCGCGAATAACTATCTCGGTCTGGGCAACGATCCGCGTCTGATTCAGGCGGCGCAGAAATCGTATGAGGAAAAGGGTTACGGTCTGGCTTCCGTGCGGTTTATCTGCGGTACGCAGGACAGCCACAAACAACTGGAAGCGGCGATTTCGCACTTTCTGGGCATGGACGATACGATCCTGTATTCCTCCTGCTTCGATGCCAACGGCGGTCTGTTCGAGACGATTCTGGGACCGGAGGACGCGGTGATCAGCGATGAGCTGAATCATGCCAGCATCATCGACGGCGTGCGCTTATGCAAAGCCAAGCGCTTCCGTTATAAAAACAATGACATGGCCGATCTGCGGCAGCAGCTGATCGCCGCGGAGGAAGCCGGAGCACGGATTAAGCTGATCGCCACCGACGGTGTGTTCTCAATGGACGGCATCATCGCCGATCTGAAATCCATCTGCGATCTGGCCGACGAATTTCATGCGCTGGTCATGGTCGACGACAGTCATTCCGCCGGCTTTGTCGGAAAGCATGGCCGGGGAACGGCGGAATACTGCGGCGTGGAAGGGCGTGTGGACATCATCACCGGCACGCTGGGCAAGGCGTTAGGCGGGGCTTCCGGCGGCTTTACGGCGGCGCGTCAGGAAATTGTCGATCTGCTTCGTCAGCGCAGCCGCCCGTATCTGTTCTCCAACACCTTGGCGCCGGCCATCGTCGCCGCTTCGCTGGAAGTCTTCAAGATTCTGGAAGCCGATACCTCGCTGCGCGATCATCTTGAAGACATCACCGCTTATTACCGTCAGAAAATGACGGACGCCGGTTTCGATATCATCCCGGGCGTGCATCCGATCGTACCGGTTATGCTTTATGATGAAAAGACCGCCGGGGAAATGGCCAGACGGATGATGGACAAAGGCATCTACGTCGTCGCCTTCTCCTATCCGGTCGTCCCGAAGGGGAAAGCCCGGATCCGCACGCAGGTCAGTGCCGCGCATACCCGCGAAGACATCGACACGATTGTCCGCTGCTTCTGCGAAGTCCGCGAAGAAATGCGAAAATAAAGCAAAAAAGACCCGTTTTCGAGCAGAAAGCGGGTTTCTTTTCATTTCCAAAAACTTTTCAGTTCCTGAAAATGATTCCAGAAAGATCAAGAAAGCCTCAGAGTGAAGCCATGATCTGGATATATTGTGTTTATTTTGTGAAATCTTTGTGATTATATTCACTTGACGGATGGAGAGATTTCTGTAAAATAGGGGTTGTAGAGGAGATCTACATAGGAGGAAACATGAACAACAAATTTGTGAAGGTCGGTCTTGCGGGTTTATTAGCGGCAAGCATGACTGCTTGCTCAAATACGCCTGCGGAACCAAGTCAGGAAAAAACTCCTGACACGGCAAACTCCGGCGTCTATGACGTCAAGGGTACAGGTTATGGCGGAGAGATGAATCTGAAAGTCACGATCGCCGATCAGAAGATTACGGACATCGAGCTGGTGGACAGCCACGAAACCAATGTCGTCATTGATCGCGCGTTCCCGGTGATTAAAGAGAGAATTCTGGAAGCCAACTCGCCGGTCGTTGACAGCGTGACGGCTGCGACATTCTCGTCGTTTGGCGTGAAGGCTGCGGTTGCGGATGCGATGAAGCAGGCGGGCATGGATGTGGAAGACATCACGATGACCACGCAGGGACCGGAAAAACCAGCGTCTCAGCGTGAAGCGGAAACCTGCGATATCGTCGTTGTCGGCGGCGGTCCTTCGGGATTAGCGGCAGCCATCGGCGCGAAGCAGACCAACGCGAATGCCAACGTGATTCTGGTTGAAAAACTGGATATCCTGAGCGGCAACGGCAAATTCGATATGAACTTCTTCGATATCATCAATACCGAAGCTCAGAAAAAAGCGGGCAATGAGGAATGGACGGTCAATCAGGTCGAAAACTTCATTGAAAGCAAGTCGAAATCCGGCGAAAGCGCCGAACGCATCGAAGTCTGGGCCAACCAGGAAAACGAACTGGATGCCTGGCTGCGCGCGATGGGCGTCGAGCTGAACTACAACTATGGCGGAACCAACCACATGGCGGAAGACAACCAGTATTCCGGCGAAGTCATTCAGGCAGGTCTGGAAAAGACGGCGAAGGAACTGGGCGTCGATATCCGCACTGGCACTAAGGGTGAAGATCTGATTCTGGACGGCAAGGACGTCATCGGCGTGAAAGTCACAAACAACGATAACGAATCGTATGACATCAACGCGCAGGCAGTCATCATCGCTACCGGCGGCTTCTGCAGCAACAAGGAGCTGTTAGCCGAATATGCTCCGGGCTACGAAGTCATGAATACGTCGAACCAGATGGGCACGACGGGCGACTTTGTCAAAGTCTTTGAAAAGAACGGCTTCCAGATGGAAAACATGGGCAAGATGAGCGTGTTCTCCAACATCATCGTTCCACGCCGGGATCTGACAGGCGGTGCGGACATGAATCTGTTAGTCAACAAAGCCGGCGAACTGCTGAACGACAACAACGGCGGACTGGATCGCGCAGCGATGGTTCAGGGTCAGCCGGATGGCGCGGCCTTCTATATCACAGATAAGACGGGCTACGATTCATTCTATCGAATCCGCAAGCATGTCGGTCTGGGCTACTATGCGGAAGGCAAGACGGTTGAAGAACTGGCGGAAGCGCTGGGTGTTGATGCTGCTGGATTGAAGGCCAGCATTGAACAGTACAACGCAGATGCGGAAGCGGGCGCGGAAAACGCGGTCTTGGGCGAAGTTCCTTCCCGTGCGCTGGATGCGGAAGGTCCGTACTACGGCGTTCGCGTTGAACCGGCAAATCACATGACCAAGGGCGGCGTTGTCGCTAACGAAAAGGCGCAGGTTCTGTATGAAGACGGTACTGTCGTCAAGGGTCTGTATGCTTCCGGTGAAGTGACATGGCAGTCCGGCGGATATTCCCAGTCGGTTGTCTTTGGTAAGGTCGCGGGCGAAAACGCTGCGGCAGAACTGAAATAAATCTGAACTTAAAACGTTGTTTAAGGTTCTCACCCGATTTGGGGGAAAGACTTGAAACTTCTTACAAACAAGCAGACAGGACAGAGATATCAAGCTTTGTTCTGTCTGTTTTTTAATTTTTACGCAAAGCAAAACCGTAAAAAGGACAGGCAGCCCGCTGATCTCAGGTTCTTAATCGGATTTGGGCAAAAATAAAAAGGGCGGGCAAGATAACGTTTTATATCAAGCTTTATCTTGCCTGCTTCTTTGTATGGAAATGCTATTCCTGTCCTAAACCCGGTAAAAATCTGATCTCAGCCGTTGAATCCGCTACTTTGATCAGGCGTGATCGCTTGAATCATTTATTCTTCAAGCGCGGATTGGTCAGCGTAGCTTTTTAGAAAAATGTGTAATTTCAAACCATAAAACAGTCGTAAATGGATTTCAATGCAATCGGAGCGATCAGAAACAGGCGTTACACTTTATTTGCCTGACGATAGTTTTCCATAAAAACAGAAATAATCGACCTCGCTTATTCCTTCACGCTTGAATTCCGGCTTGTGCGAAGATCGAGAACATTATAAAATGAAATTATGAAAATCGCTTATTGTGAAGATGAAAAAACTCAGAAAGCGATTCTGGAAGAATCGCTTGGCCGTTGGGGCAAAACAGATCTGGTCTGGTATGAAAGTGCAGAACAGATGCTTTTTGAGTGCGACGGCCGATATCCGTTTGATTTGATCATCCTCGATATCCAGATGAAGAAACAGAACGGGATGGAGCTGGCGCGCAAGATCCGTCAGACTGACGCGCAGGTACCGATCTTGTTTTTAACGGCGATCAAGGAGTATGTGTTTGAGGGTTATGAGGTCAAAGCTCTGCGGTATCTGATCAAACCAGTTCAGGATGCGGCGTTGTTCGCGATCCTCGATGAAATTCAATCCGCAGCTCAGCACTCGATTTTATTAAACGGAAGCCGGATTAACCTGAATGATCTAATTTATGTGGAAGCGGAAGCCCACTATTGTCATCTTGTTTTTGAAGATCATCGGCAGAAAGAGAAGATCGGCATCCGGGAGCTGAAGGCGATGCTGGACGAAACGTTTGTGATGATTCATCGTTCGTATCTGGTCAATATCGCCAAGGTGGATCAGATCCGCCGTGAAGATATCTCTGCGGGTCCGTTTACGCTGCCGGTCGCCCGGTCGCAGTTAAAGATTGTCAACGAGGCGTTCATTCAATATAACAAAGGAACAGGCTTATGATCGCGGTTTATCTTGTGGAGTGTTTGCCGGGAATCGGGCTGATGATTCTGCTCTGGCTGCGGTTTCAGCGAAAAAGTCTGGCGCTGGATCTGGCGGTGCTGGCCGGCGCGGCGCTCAGTTATATGGGAACCCGCTCCTTTCTGCCGTTTTTCTGCGTTGCTTATCTGCTTTGTCTTGTCCTTGAACAGCAGCGAAGTCAGAGCCGGCCGGCGATTCTGGCGGTGATCGGCGTGAGTATGCTTTTCCTCGTCGGCTGCGGTGTATTGCAGGATCAGCTTCTGCTTTTTCTGATGATCAGCCTTTTGCTTTACGGCATCGGCTGCGAAAACCAGCGGTTGCTGCGGCGCAGTTATGAAGACCGGATGATGGAATATCAGAATAAAATTCTGGTTCAGCAGATGGAGGAAGTCAATAATATCTATCAGATTATGCGCGGCTGGCGGCATGATTATCACAATCATTTACAGAATCTGAAAGCCCAGCTGCGGATGAATCAAATCGAGGAAGCGAAGAACTATCTGAACGCACTGGAACAGGATCTGGAAGACGTCTATGAACTGGTGGACAGCGGCAACCTGAACGTCGACGCGATCCTGAATTCAAAACTGTCGATGGCGATCAAGAAAGAGATCGCGCTGGATTACAAAGCGACCGTGCCGAGTCAGCTTACTGTCGCTGATCTGGATCTGTGCGTGATTCTGGGAAATCTGATCGACAATGCGATGGAAGCGTGCGAAGGGTTGGCGTCGGACCGGTTTATCCGTTTATATATCGGCGTCTTTAAGCAGCAGCTTTACATCTCCGTTGCCAATGCGACCGCGGAGGTGGTGCGGAAGATGGATGATGAATACATCACGCACAAACGAGGCAACCATGGGCATGGCTTACTGCGCATCAATCGGGAAGTGGAGAAGTACGGCGGGTATATCAACCGCAAGAATGAGCCAGGGATCTTCGTCACGGAAATTATGCTTCCTTTATAAGACCATTCGTGCATGAAATTTTGCATTTCGTGCACTTTTTTCTTATTCGGCACTGTTTTTCTTTATAATCAAAATGAAGATAACGACAGGAAGGGGCGTCATTATGAAATACAGTGTGCGCAGCACCTATCATCTGGTCTATTCCCAAATGTGGGACTTTGACCGGAAATTAATATATTACGGAATCGCCGAGGTACTGTTTTCCGCCATAACGCCGTTGGTCGGAGTGTTCATGCCGTCGCTGATCATTGCCTGTCTGGAACAACAGGCCGGCGTGCAGACTTTGATCCTCGTTTGTCTCGGCGCGTTTTTAGTCTACGGCATGATCAACGGTATTCAGACCTTTTTAGAGAGTCGCTCGTCAACACAGTTTATCCTCTTTCGTTTAAAAAAGTTCTGGAGTGAAATGTTCCGCAGCACGATTACGCGGGACTATCAGAATGTGGAAGATTATAAAACACAGATCCAGATTGCGAAAACGGAGGAATGTTTATCGTCCAACGATCACGGTTTGGAAGGGTTTTGCCACCACAACATCAAGCTGGCCGTGAACCTTTTCGGCTTAACGTTGTACTCTCTGGTTATCGGGAAGACGAACATTCAGCTGATCGGCCTGTTATTGGGGTTATCGGTAATTCAATATTTTATTTATCACTATGCCTGGAAAAAAGAAGCGGCGACCATGGAGGAGTCCGGTCAGATCGTGCGGTCAATCTGGTATCTGCATAAGGAAACCTACAATGTGGCAACGGGGAAGGATATCCGCTTATATGGAATGCGAAACTGGATGGCTGAATTCTATCGAAGCCTGATCCGCCGGCTGGAAAAGATTGAAGGAAAGGTCCGGAGCGCTTATTTTATTTATGACATGGCGGGTATTTTCATTCAGGCGGTCCGGGATCTGGCGGCTTACAGCTGGCTGATTCTGAGTCTGATGCACGGTATGAGCATCGCGCAATTTGTCTTTCTGTTAGGCGTGATCAGCGGCTTTTCCACATGGTTTTCCACAATCAGCGAAATGATATCGTTGTTGAGCAACGATCTGATGCGGATTGGTTATTACCGCGATTATACGGAATCGGAAGTGGTTCATGCAAAACATGCGGAACCTCAGGATGCATCGGAATCCATGGCCATTACCTTTGATCATGTATCGTTTCAATATGACAAACAACGCAAGGTTCTGGATGATTTTAATCTGACGATCCCAGCGGGGCAGAAAGTTGCGCTGGTAGGAATTAACGGGGCTGGCAAAACGACGCTGGTCAAGCTGTTGTGCGGCCTGTATCGGCCGGACAGCGGCCGGATTTTACTGAATGGCCGGGAGCTAATGGAGAACAACCGGGAAGCGTTCCAAAAACAACTGGCGGTGGTGTTTCAGGATGCGATGATCATGTCGGTGACGATCGCTGAAAACATCTCCGGCAAAAATCTGGAAAACACGGATTGCGAAAAAGTGGTCGAGGTATTGAAGCGGGCGAATCTCTGGGAGAAGGTCAGTCGTCTGCCGCTGCAGGAAAAAACCTATCTTGGAAAAGATCTGAACACAGACGGAATTCAACTTTCCGGAGGCGAGGTTCAGCGGCTGATTCTGGCACGGGCTTTATATAAGGAAGCGAAGATGCTGATCCTCGATGAACCGACCGCCGCGCTGGATGCGATCGCTGAAAGTGAGATGTATAAAATGGTGAACAATCTGGTCGAAGACCACACGGCGTTGTTTATATCCCATCGTCTGTCCTCTACCCAGTTCTGCGATCGGATCCTGTTTCTTGAACACGGGATGATTGTGGAAGATGGCACCCACGAGGAATTGATGAAGCGGAAAGGCAAATATGCCAGGATGTTTGAAGTTCAAAGCCAATATTATCAGGAAGGAGGGGAAGTCTATGAGTTTGAAAACAGCCTGGCAGGAAACCTGTAAATTCATCCGGATGATGCAGAAGAGCGAACCCCATGTGATCGCCTATCTAATCCTGACCGCTGCGATTACGGCGGCCGTGCCCTTTCTGCCGATTTACTTCTCCGCTCAGATTTTAAATTTCCTGATCACCGGTCAATTTCCGCAGGCAATGCAGAACGTTTACTGGATGATCGGTTTCAGCGTTATTCTGGGGTTGAGCAGTAAGGCTTTGAATCAACGTTTTCTTAAGCTGCGCGATCTGTCAAAATACAAAATCCGTCAGCGTGTTCTTGAAAAAGCCTATCAGATTGAATATGAAGAATTGGAAAAAGCAGAAACGATCGACGAAATCCGCAAGGCGGATCAAGGCAGTAACGGCGGTGGCGGTACGGGGGAACAGCTTCGTGATCTGCTTCAATTTCTGACGATGTTCTTCTCCATGCTTTATTCTTTGGCCTTTGTCGCTGTTTTGTTATTTCAGATTTTTACGCGGGCGCAGGATTATTGGCTGCCGATAGGCTGTTTAATTTTCCTTTTCGTTGTATATGTGGTGGTCATTGTGATCGGATCACGATTGAGCGCGAAAGCGGGAAGACTGCTTCAGAAAATGAAACGGGATAACGTCCATAACAACGCGATGTGCGGGTATATCGGCAATCTGGGAATGAGTATTCAAAATGGCAAGGATATCCGGTTATATCAAATGAAGGATTTCCTGATGGAACTCTTTGACAAGACGCTGATAAGCTCCCGGCTTTATATTGCCTGGGGCACAACCAACGGCAAGATCAACGGCGTCATCACCTTTCTGACGCAGCTGGCTTCCGGGATGACCTATCTGGTCATCGGCATCATCGCGATGCAGGGTACCATCGGCATCGGCGAGGTCATGTTGTACGCCAACGCGATTCTGCGCTTCACGACCTCGTTAGTCACACTGGCGGCCAGCTATAACAACATCGCCTACCGTTACGAATACCTCAACAGCTATGAAGCCTTCATCCAACGTCCGAATATGAGCTATGAAGGGACGCTGCCGGTGGAGAAACGGGATGACGGCGAATATCATCTGACCTTCGATCATGTTTCTTACCGCTATCCGGGCCAGAGTGAAAACGCGCTGAAGGATATCTCCTTTGATCTGGAACTGAAGAAACACTTTGCGGTCGTCGGGCGCAACGGCGCAGGGAAAACGACGTTCATCAAGCTGATGTGCCGGCTGGCGGAACCGACAGAGGGAAGAATCCTGCTGAATGGGATTGATATCCGGAAATACGCGTTTGAAGAATACGTTCAGATCTTCTCCGTCGTTTTCCAGGATTTCAAGCTGATGGAAATGCCGCTGGGCGAAAATCTGGCGGCTTCGGCCCATGTCGATGAACAGAAAGCAATGCAGGTGCTGGAGGAAGTCGGACTGAGCGCCAGAGTCGCGGGTATGGAAAAGGGATTGAAGACGCTGCTGGGTAAAGAGAATGGTGAAGGCATCCTGCTCAGCGGTGGGGAAGCTCAGAAAGCCGCGATCGCCCGGGCGCTGTATAAAGACGCGCCTATCGTGATTCTCGACGAACCGACGGCGGCGCTGGATCCCCTGGCAGAAGCGGAAATCTATGAAAATTTTAACGAACTGGTGAAGGATAAGACTTCGATCTTTATTTCACACCGCATGAGCAGCTGTAAGTTCTGTGATGAAATCGTCGTGTTCGACCACGGACAGATCGTCCAGCGCGGAACCCATGATCAGCTGGCCGGGCAGCCGGGCTTGTATCAGGAACTGTGGGAAGCGCAGGCGCAATATTACCGGCATCCTCCGCAGACGCTGGAAATGATTGGATCGCAAGCATAAACGGAAGGCAGGCCACGCCTTACGGATCGGAAAAGCGAAGAGAAACTGTTCGCTTTCCCGGTCTTTTTCTTATCCTGACGAAAAGTGGTAAAAGAGTGGGTAAAGTGGGAAAGCAGAGGATGAAGTCTGGCAGATTGATTGTTTTTTAGCCGGGGTAAGGTTACAATGAAACTAAAGAAAGAAGGGTTATCATGAAGATTGGAATTGGCTATTTACAAAGTATGAACGCGGATATGGAAGACCGCGATGTGCTGAACCGGAACTATCTGCAGGAACTATCCAAACGCTGCGGCCACACATTGGAAATCGTGCCGGCGGAAGCCTTGAAAGACGAAGCGATGACCGTTGTGTTTGTGGGTGGGGGCGGAACGGAGGGCCGCTTCCTCAAGCTGGAGCCGTATTTAAAGGCACCTGTTTTCCTGTTGACCTCCGGCGAAAATAATTCGCTGGCGGCGTCGATGGAAATCCTGTCCTATCTGCGCCAGAAGGGCGTGCAGGCGGAAATCCTGCATGGGGATCTGGACGATACCGCAGCCCGGTTAGCGGATCTGGTTCAGGTGTTCAAAGTCAAGCGGGAGCTGCAGGGGCTGCGCTTGGGCAGCGTCGGCGAACCTTCAGACTGGCTGATCTCCAGTCATGTAGACGCCCAGGCCGTCCGGGAGAAAACCGGTATCGAACTCGTTACGATTTCGATGGAGGAATTCTTTGCGGAGATTGAAAAACATCAAGTGGAAGAAAACGAATATACCCGGCAGCTGCGGCAACAGCCATGGCCGGAAGCGGAAATGCAGAAATCACTGGAAATCTACGGCGCGCTCAAGCGGATCTGTCAGAAATATCAGCTGGCCGGAGTCACGGTTCGCTGCTTCGATCTGTTAGGTCCGGTCAAGAGCACCGGCTGTCTTGCCTTGGCAATTCTCAACGCCGAGGGCGTTTATGGCGGCTGCGAAGGCGATATGCCGTCGTTGATCGCGATGACGCTGATCGGCAAGCTGACGGATCAGCCGGTCTTCATGTGCAATCCGTCGCGGATTCTCTCCCATCAGAAACAGATCATCTTCGCGCACTGCACGCTGCCGCTGACCATGCCGAGCGCTTTCCGGCTGATGACGCACTTTGAATCCGATCTGGGCGTTGCGCTGGCCGGCCATTTAAGAGAAGGCGACGCGACGGTCTTCAAGTGTTCCGCGCTGATGGACCGTTACTTTGTCCAGGATGGCGAAATTGTCGAAAATCTGAACGAAAAACACCTGTGCCGCACACAGATCCGGGTTTCCCTGCCGCAGGGACTGGACACGCTGCTGCGCGAGCCGATCGGGAATCATCATCTGATCGTGCTGGGTCATTATGCCCGCCGCGTGCAGGAGTTCTTCCGCTTCCGCTGAGCGCAGCCAGAATTTACTAATAAAAATTTCATAAGTCGTAAGTAAAATTTAAGATATTCCTTAACGTTATCCTTTATAATAAAAGCGGAAACGAGGTGCAGGAAATGAAAAAAACAGTCGCAGCAGCTTTGGTGCTGATCTTGTTGATCAGCGGTTGTCAGAATAAGGAGAAGCCGCAGCCCACCGAGGACGGCATGCTTCCGGCACCCGAGGAACAAGTGATCAACAACGAACTGCCGGGAATTGACCTGGCGTCGGCGAAGCTGCAGATCACGCAGACCGCGCCAATCCGGATCGCTTCGGAAACCGTCCGGCTGTCGATCAGCGAGGAAACACTGGACGGCTGTACGATGGACGCGTGCGAGGAAGCGAAGAAGGCCGGTCTGAAAGGCACGGTCATCCTGGCCGGAACCAAAATGAATCCGGGGCTGTCTATTTTCCAGCTGTTTACTGCGGAAGCGATGAGTGCCAAACCGCTGACCACAAGCAAGGGCAGCTGGAACGCGGAACAGTTAAAAGAACATCAGATCTGGACTAACGGAACAGTGTCTTTAGTCAATATGAACAATTTGATCGGACGCACAGAAGGCGAAGATCAGCGGACAATCGCGGATCAGATGACGCGCTGGGTTTACGACGAAACTGCCGCGGTCGGCGAAATGCTTCAGGATTACCGCGTACCGAGTCCCGCTTTATTCAGCGATCTGGACGCCAAAAGCAAGCAGATCGAAAATCTGAAGGTGACGGTCGCGTATCTCAAGCAGACGTCCTTCCCGTCCGGTATTGAACGCACATTCCAGTCCATCGACGGACTGACGCTCAACGGCGATGGGTATGTCGTTTCCCTGAGCTTTAACAAAAAGGGAAAAGAAACGGTATCGCTGCCGGTCTTCATCGTCCAGCAGTACAACAAGGATACGCTGAAACCGGAAAGCTATTTCAACCTTCAGGATCAGACCGTGCTGATCACCAAGCTGAGCAGCGACGCGGTTCTCGAAGAAACACCGGAGCGGAAGGTGGTCGACGTTGCGGTTCCGTTCTATGAAGGTCAGGATCTGGCGGAACGCTTCGCAAACGCCGTCGGCAGTAAGGAAAAGAAAAAGGACTATGCCTGGGCGAAAGAGGTCGTAGCACAGATGCGGACACAGCTGGTCGATTTCTACGCGAACCAGATTGGAAAATAAACAGAAAAAGCAAGGATGGATTAAAATTCCGCCTTGCTTTTTTTTGTTAAAACGAGTTAGTCTGAGGTGCAGTGAAAAACATGATTTTAAAAAAAGCAGTGCAAGGAAAGATCTGAATTCCCTCTCCCGCGTTGCACTGCTTTTCCACCCCCACTGACGGCGCAGCCTTTTTTGACACACAGGATAAACCGTTGATCAGGCATGAATCATCCTTCTAAAGAAAAGAGGGTTCATTCTTCATTCTCCCTCCCTGGATCCCGGGGTGGATGTTGTTTATATATTGATCAGTGTTCCTGTCCTCATTATAAGGCGTAGGCCGGAAAAAGCAGAGACAGAGGGAAAAAGAAAAACCGGGCTTGTGTTTAACCCGGTTGGTTGGCAGGAAAAGGAACTTGTGATGTCTGCGGTCAAATGTCGATGCCCAGCCAGGCTTTGATCGCCAGACCGACCAGAAAGGAAATCACGGCGACCGAGCCGGAAATCACAAACATCTCAAGAAACCGCTGCTTGAAATTGTAGTCCTTGGCGACAGAGATATAATAATTGAACACCAGAATAATCAGCGTCACTGTGACTAGCAGCGCGATCAGCGCCGGGATGTAGGCTTCCGCCGGAAGCAGTAAATACGGCAGGCTCATCAAAGCGACGGTGATCATATACATGACGCCGGTATACAGACATGATTTGACAGCCTGCGGGTCATTGTCACTCTTGGCTGAGAGATAGGCCGAAGCGGTCATCGAGAAGGTCGCGGAAACGCCGGTGATCAGACCGGACAGAGCGACAAGCCGGTTGTTCTGCAGGGCGAAGGTCAGGCCGGCCAGCGTTCCGGTCAGCTCGACTAAGGCGTCGTTCATGCCCAGCACCATCGAACCGACAAACTGCAGGCGTTCCTCGTCAAGCATCGCCAGCAAGGCTTGTTCATGCCGTTCTTCATCCTCGGCGATTTTCTCGGCTTCCGGGATTTCCTGAATTAAGCTCGTATAGGCTTTATCCGCCTTGTCCTCGCCGTTTTCCATCAGTTTCAGAGCGAAGGTATAGCCAAAGATTTTAGAAAGCAGGCTGTACCAGAACACTTTGCCGGTGTTCGGCTTGGGCTGCAAGCCGGTATATTTTCCCCACAGCTTGCCATGCGAGGCTTCTTCCTGGGCAATTTGAAGCAGGATCTTGCGGTCTTCCTCCGACTTGACCGTCGCTGCGATTTTTTGATAGATATGATATTCGTCAATTTCATTCTGCTGCATCCGAATCAGGGTTTTCAGGGCAGCTCCGGAACATTCATTCATGTGGTTTACCCCCTATTCTGTACTTCATATTACACTATTTGACGGAAGAATTCAAAATGGAATGGAAAAGAAACAGGCGGACAGGCGGATATCCGGCAAACAAAAGCGAAAACACCGCGGAAGTTCTCCCAGCTTAAAATAAGCGGCTGCGGCAAGGGCAGAAAACGAAAATCAGAGCGGCAGTCAGGGGAGAATCAATCAACCGGCGAGCAGTCGATAAAGTTCAGCGGCAGTCCTTCAAGCAGCTTTTCCGCCATCGCAACCCGGCTGAAATCCTGAAGTACCAGCGGTGCATGCGCATCCCATCCATAACATACCGGACACCGCATGGCGGCGGCGATCTCCCAGAACTTCCGGAACGGATAGGCGCAGGTCGTTTCCGTGGATGCTGGATCAGTCGTGCTGATCCGGTATTCATGCTGGCCGTAATGTACGCCGTTCAGGTTGATTTCCAACGGAATCCCCATCCTTGCGCTGACCGTGCAGATCCGCTTGGCCGCTTCCGCGCAGGCGGGGGTGAAGGTGCGGCGGCCAAGCATGAAGTAATCCGGATGGGCAATCAGACTGAACCAGCCGGTCGCTACGGCTTTTTCAATTTGATCGGCATAGAACAGCACGTCTTCATCATTATTATAGGCGTCGTAATCATAGACCAGCTCATAAGCTGGATTCGTTTCGATCGCTTTGAAATGTTGACCGAGAATCAGATAATCGACTTCACCGTGGAGTTGTTCCAACAGTTCCTGATGATCCTCAAGATACTCCGCTTCATAACCAAACCGCAGCGTGATCCGATCCTGATATTTGACTTTTAACTTGATCATGGAATCAACGTATTCCTGACGCTGGTCATAGGCCATGCGGCAGGTTGGCAGATGCAGCTCGGGATAGGGCATGTGATCGCTGAAACCGAGCAGCTCAAAACCAGTCTCGATCGCGCTGAGCACCATCTGATCATCAGTGCCGCTGGCATGACCACAGCGGAAGGTGTGCGTGTGCAAATTGAATTTCTGCATGGTAAGTTCTCCTTTGACCGGCATCGTGCAGGTTAAGTTCAGTGTAACGGATGTCCGGCATCAAAGCAATCCTATTTCCTATTCCGCGGCAGCGGTTGATCCCGAACTTTGAAAAGCAGGCTGATTCAGCGGAGAATGCGATCAGAATCCGGGAGTTCCGGGTTATTTTGGCTAAAGACAGCGCCTGTATTCTATGATACAATAGCGGAGAAAAAGGGGATTTTATCAACCATGAAAGAAAGAGAAAAGTTATCTTCCCGGCTGGGATTTATTTTAATATCGGCTGGCTGCGCGGTCGGTCTGGGCAATGTCTGGCGGTTTCCGTTCATCACGGGCCAATATGGCGGCGGTGCGTTTGTCTTAATCTATTTGTTTTTCCTGATCCTGCTGGGGTTGCCGATTATGGTCATGGAATTTTCTGTCGGCCGGGCGTCGCGAAAATCAGTTTCGCATTCCTTCGACGTGCTGGAGCCGAAAGGGACGCGCTGGCATGGGTTTAAAGCCATGGCGGTCAGCGGCAATTACATTCTGATGATGTTCTATACGGTGGTCGGCGGCTGGATGATGAACTATGTGGTTAAAATGAGTTCCGGCAGTCTGAACGGTTTGGAAGCAGCGGACGTGTCCGGGGTGTTTGACGCCATGTTGAAATCCCCGGCGCAGCAGATCGGTTTTATGGTGCTGGCGGTCCTGCTGGGATTTCTGGTCTGCCGGTTAGGCTTGAAGAACGGTGTGGAACGGGTATCCAAGGTCATGATGTCCTGCCTGTTTCTGATCATGATCGTGCTGTGCGTTCGTTCGCTGACCTTGCCGAATGCGATCGAAGGATTAAAGTTTTATCTGATTCCGGATTTTAACCGGATGCTGGAGGCGGGCATCAGCAACGTCATTTTCGCGGCGATGAGTCAGGCATTCTTCACGTTGTCGATCGGTATGGGATCGCTGGCGATCTTTGGCAGCTACATCGGTAAAGAACGCAGCCTGTTCGGCGAGAGCTTAAATATCATGGCGCTGGATACCGTGGTTGCGCTGCTTTCCGGACTGATCATTTTTCCGGCCGCAGCGGCTTACAACATTCCTGTCGATTCCGGACCGGGACTGGTGTTCATCACGCTGCCGAATATCTTTAACTCGATGCCTGGCGGGCAGATCTGGGGAACGTTGTTCTTCATCTTCCTGTCGTTTGCCGCGCTGACGACGATCATCGCGGTATTTGAAAATATCGTGGCCTTCGCGATGGATTCAGGGATGTCGCGGAAGATGTCGGTAGGGATGAATATTATTCTGCTTCTGGTCTTATCACTGCCTTGCGCGCTGGGCTTCAATCTGTGGAGCGGCTTCCAGCCGTTGGGCGCCGGCAGCACGATTCAGGATCTGGAGGATTTCATCGTTTCCAGCAACATTCTGCCGTTGGGTTCGTTGATCTACCTGATGTTCTGTACGCGGAAATGCGGCTGGGGCTGGGATGCGTTCATCGAGGAAGCGAACGCCGGAAAAGGGCTGCGCTTTCCAGAGAAGATCCGCGGTTATCTGCGCTGGGGTCTGCCGTGCATTGTCATCTTCATCTTTTTCCAGGGCTACTATGCCAAGTTCACCGGTTTCGCGCAGTTCTGGCTGCCGTTAATCATCGTGGCCGGCATCATGATGTTCCCGCTGAGCGCCTGGCTGAGTCAGCGTAAATCGTAATAAAAACCCTCGTCTAATTGACTCTTCTATCAGGGAGTTGATTTTGGACGGGGGTTTTCTTTGTGCTTTGCGGACGTTCTTTTCATTTGGAACAGCCAGACTTCGCGGGAATCGAGACTCACGCCGGAATATGGGACTGAACTGATTCCATGTTTTCTAAAATTCAATTTCTCTTTCCTTTTCCAGCCAGTTTATTCTTTGTCCAGCCGGCAATACTTCACGAAATGACTCACGGAAAAATGCTTTGGGATTGCCTGCCTGAGTAAGAAAATAATTTCCAACGACCGCTTCCCAATGTCCGCATAAAGATATTTTTTGTGGATTTTTATTTCTCTTGATCGAAAAAATACAACCAATATCTATCCCAGATTTTCCTTTCAAGCTCAGTGGCGAGTTATCTTATGTTTTCTGTTTTGTTTTGATGAATATTTGAAGATCAGCCTATGAGTTCAGGCTGAGTCAAAATTAAAACCAACATGGCCATTATAAAAGGCAAGGCCACGAACAGAAAGTTGGGAATTCCTTTTGGATTGTCGTAATCTGTATAGATTCTCTTTCCCAGATAGTAAATTTTGATTGTTTCTGGAAAAGTAGTTCTTCCATCTACTCGAAATTGGACTATTTTAGTTCTCTTTCGTCTGCCCTTTATTGAATACGCATACCGCACAGCTTCGATTCCACTACCATCCGCATAATAGTAGCTTTTTTGACTGCCTGTTATCGTTGCGTCAACAACCTGCCCTGATTGTTTTGCTTTTTCAATTTTCTTTTCTTGTCCCCATCCGATAATTTTTTTATTAAGCAAAATGATCTCAATAATCCATACCATGACAAAGGTCAGCAAAGCCGGCGCTGCAGGAATAATCAACTGCATGGCTTGTTTCCAGAGTTCTTCTTCACTCGTAAGCATGTTCCTACTCCCTATCCAGTTCTCATTGATGGAGAAATTATACCATCTTTCATATCAACAAAAAACAGAAGTTCTGTGTTTAACGTAAGCCAATACAAAAACTTCTGTTTTAAGAATTTGGCATAAATGAACTTCGTTTGATTAGAGAGAACGGGCGCGCTCAACCCGGCGGAGCTTGCCTTTGACAGAAAGCTCTCCCGCTCGGATTAACGGCTGTGGATCGGCTTGAATCAGCGTAATAAAGGTCACCCGTTCCTGTACTTCGATCGTTCCGATCTGTTCTGCACGATACCCCACGCTGCATAAAGCGCCGACAAAATCACCAGGGCGCAGCTTATGCTGCCGGCCGGCCCGGATTAAGATCGTCGCTTTGTTTTGTTTCAGTTCAGCCGCTTTCTCCGGCTGGCTTTGATTCTTTGTTTTCCAATGCGCTAATCCTGAGTGATCATCCAACGGATCCAGTTCGAAAGTTTCATCCTGAATTTCCAACGTTTCCAGGAAGGACGAGTAGCGGTTCTGCTGATTGGGCGTGAGGAGGGCAACCGAGGTACCCGGCTGATCAATCCGTCCGCAGCGCCCGCAGCGGTGAATGAAGGATTCCAGATTCAATGGCAGATCCCAATGCACGATCAGCGATAAACCGTCGATATCCAGACCCCGCGCCGCTACGTCAGTCGCGCATAAAATCCGCAGCTGTCCCTGACGAAATTGTTTCAGCACGGCAAACCGTTGATCCTGTTCCATCCCGCCGTGCAGGGCATCCGCACAAACCCCTTTTTTCTTGAGCTGTTCTGCGACTTCTTCCGCCATCACCTGCCGGTCGCAGAAAACAATCGCGGAGGGTGTCTGGATTGTGGAGAAGACATGAAGCAGACCCGTGAGTTTTTCAGTGTTGGAAACCGTCAACGAGGTCAGGCGGATATTCTGATTTGTCTGGCGAGGCGAATCAATCTGGATCATCAAAGGATCGTGAACCGTGATTTCCGCCAACTGTAAAATTTCCGGACTTAGGGTTGCGGAAAACAAACAAGTTTGAATGGGGAAAGGAAGCTTTTCTAAAATCTGATGAACGGTTTCTGTCAGCCCCAGCGAGAACATCTGATCCGCTTCATCCAGAACGACCATTTTCAGCTGAGAGAGATCGAGCGTTCCCTGTTCTATATGATCCCACACCCGGCCCGGGGTACCGACGACAATTTGAACTCGCTGCTTCAGCTGGTATTTCTGACTTTTCATCGGCTGCCGGCCAACCAGCCGTACACACGTCAGACGTCGGAACAAACTGAAATTCTGGATTTCCTGAGTGATCTGATCAGCCAGCTCACGCGTCGGAGCGAGGATTAACGCCTGCGGAAGCCGGTCTTCAAAATGACATTGTTGGCAAACCGGGAGGGCGTAGGCTGCGGTTTTTCCTGAGCCGGTCTTCGCCTGGACCAGACAATCCCGTCCCTGAAGAAAAGCGGGAATCACCTGTTCCTGAACCGGGGTGGGTTGCGTGTAGTGCAGCGCTTCAACCGCCTGACGCAAATCGGCTTCCAGTAGTTCAAATACGTTGTTGCTATTCATCGGGAGAACCTCCTGTCATTTCTTATAATAAAGAATAAGATCAATAAGTCTGGCTCTCAGCATATCAGCAGAAGACTAAAAACACAAGGATTCAATCAGGTCTACAAATGTAATGTTATCGTAAGGTTTTCTGATGAGCGGCCATGCTACAATGAAAAAAGGAAGAATCTGGGGTGATATCGAATGAAACAGCGGAAAGACCGGATTATTTCGTCAGCCATTTTATTTTCTGTGATCCTGGCCGGCGTCTGCGTCGTCTGGTGGGGATATGCATCGCAGTATCAGAAAATTTTAGGAACAAGTCCTTTCTCACCGATGCTGCAAAAGCCTTCCCCTGCATTGGTCTTTACCGTTTTGACCGCAGATTGACCGCCGGGATCTTTGTTTTCTTATTCAGAAAGAAACTTCCGTTTTTTCAGTTGCGGACAGCCGTGGCGGGGATTATGACGACGCTTGTTTTGATCAGGGCAATGGAATGGGCTAACGAATCTGATTTTCCCAGTATCCTTGCTTTCCTCTCACCGTTAAGCATGCGATATCTGTTTATTTCTCAAAGTCGTGCGCATTGGACTGATGTCTACCTTTCTTTCATTCTGACTTGTATGCTCTGCGGAATTCTTTTGTCTGTTTTGATTGTCAGAAAACAAGTTCATTGGAGCTGGACGGCGGTTCGCATGACGATTCTGGCGAATGTATTTGCGATCGGTACGATCCATGGCGGAATGCTTACGTTATATCCTTATGTTCTGGAAGTTCTGATCGAAATTCTCATTGCGGAACAAATCATTCAGGGGATACAGCGCTGGATTGAAAAATGAAAGTGGGAAGTAAAAATGAACTCACAAGGACCGACAATTTTATGCCGCATTTGTAGTTGGCTGCTAATCTATTTATCCCTCGTGCTGGGCTGCTGGCATTTTAATGGGGGATGTCGATTTTTCCACTTTTATGGAGATGTCCGCATCATTCCGGGAATGCCGACGCTCCTTATTCTTATAGGAATGTCGATTCTGGGAGCGGTCTTATTTATCCTCAGCGATTCCATACACGCTTTGGCAGGATTCGCTGCGGGATTGGTATTGGAGCTTGTTTTATTAGCGGTAGCAGTCTACGATGATGGATTATTAGGTATTCTTCTGATCTGTACCTTACCAGCACTTCCTTATTTGATAATTTTAAAGATCATTAAAGTGATTACCGGTCTTATCATCCCCATTTCAGCGGTCACAGGAATTCTATTTTTACTTCAGATTGTTTTGATCGTGCTGAGTTTCAAATATATTAAAAAGCTCCATTGGGGATGTATCGCATCCCGGCTGGCGGTGATCAGCGGTTATGCGCTGTTCTGTTTTTACAATGTCCTTGAAACCTGGATGCTCAGCTTCTTCAGCATGCTGACGCTGGTCAGACTGGCGGAAATTCCGTGGATTTGGGTGGACACTCCCGCAAAGCGGAGTTTGAAAGCAGAAAAGGGATCAACAGATGAATAATTCGCGATACAGAATGATCTTATACCGGGCGGGCAGCTGGCTTCTGATCTATTTGTCGCTGTCGCTGGGCTATTGGCTGAGCTGGGGGCCGGAACTTCATTCCCTGCGATTCTATGGCGAGCCGTGGGTTCAGCCGGGGATTTCTTTTATCATGATTTCGGTCGGGTTGATGATCGTGGGCCTTTATTTATTCTGGATCAGCGATGCAAAATACCACATCGCAAGCTTTGCTTCAGGACTGGCAGTTCTCCTGTTTTTAATGACGCTGATGCCGCTGGATGACGGTTATTTTGCGGCGTCGCTGCTGCTGGAGATCCCCGGAATTCCACATACGCTGATTCTGAAATTTTTGAAGAGAATGCTGGGCCTTGCATTGCCGATCGGACTTGCGCAGTCCGCCGCGTTTCTTTTTCAAGCAGGATTGGCGGCGTTGTATATAAACAAGGCAAAAAAGATCCGCTGGGGATTTGTTGCGGTCAAGCTGGCGATCGTCAGCGTTTATGGGCTATTCGTTTTTTATCCTGAATTAAACGGCGAATGGATGCTTAGCTTTTTCGATCTGCTCAATCTGATCTGGCTGGCGGAGCTTCCCTGGCTGGGACTGGACTTCTCCGCAAACCCAAAGCCGTAAAAAACCAGCGCCCAACTTAATCACTGCTTTATAACGCCTTTTTCAAGCCTTTTCATGATACAATCAAAACGAGGTGATCGTCGTGAAAAACGGTTGGTTTACGATCAAGGAAGTTTCCGATTTGTTTGATAATACGCGCGGAGCCATTCGCTTTTATGAAGAGAAAGGGTTGATTCATCCGCGTCGGGACGAACATGATTTCCGCTGGTACAGCGTCGACGATATCTTTCAGCTGTTCTATTTAAGACGTTATGCGTCGATGTCGTTTTCGCTGGATGAAACATTGCATACCTTTGTCAAAAAAGCCCAACTGACGCTGCCGGAAATTCAGGCTCAGATCACGAAACGCGAACAGGAACTGGATGTGCAGATTGAACGGCTGATGCGTCAGCGGGAAGAGCTGCGAAAATACCAGCGGGTTCTCCGGGAGTGCCAATTCCCGCGCACGGTGATTGAGGAATGTCCGGATTATTATGTTCTGAGCGCGGATGCTTTCGCAAAGATGACGGCTGCCGATCTGTCGGCGCTCAAAGCGCTGATCGCGGCAATGCCTCTGACCAGTGTTCATGCCGATCTGATCGAAGGACCTTCCGGCTGGCATTCAGTCACCAGTCTGGGGATCATCGAAGCCAATGCGGGCGGCAGGGATTCCATTGCATCCGAAAATGCGCAAGCTGCAAGCCTCAAAAGCAGCGGTTCGCTGCGTGTGCTGCGAATGGGACGCGATGCCGGGGCAGCTGATCGAAAAAGCGCTGGCGTTTCGGGACGAGGTGATCGCCTCCGGCAAGACGGTGCACTCGTTTGTCAGCACCAGTCTGATTCTGGTCCACACCCAGGAGGGCAAGACGATCGAATATCACAAATGTTACGTTCCGTTTCAGGATTGTTAAAAATATCACTTGCCTGTACAGTACCTGTATACCCTAAAATGGTTCCAGAAACGTTAGGAGGGAATCAGAGATGAACTTATCTCGCAGAGAGTTTCTGAAAAGCTCCCTGGCCGCGGCCGCGGGCATGGGCGCACTGGGGTTGCTGGGGGCTTGCAGCACCAATGAAAACACAACATCGACACCATCGCCGGAAGTCACGGGGGACACCATCGCCGCTGCGTTAGATGCGCCATATACCGCGCTGTCCGCAGATGCGATCACAGAGAAAACCGTGGATTTCGTGATTGTCGGAGCCGGGCCGGCCGGCCTGTGCGCCGCCGTGAAAGCTGCGGAAAACGGCCTGTCCGTCGCTGTGGTAGAGAAAACCGGCGCGACCGGAGGCTGTGCAAAATTCGGCATGGGCATCCTCGCGATCGGCACTGAGCTGCAGAAAGCGCAGGGAGAAGAACTGGATCTGGACGCGATGTACAACATGTTCACGGAGTACACGCACTACCGCACCGACTGCGTGCTGATGCGCCGGTACTTCGAGGAATCGAAGGAAACGCTGGAATGGATCGAATCAATGGGCGTCGAATTTGAAGAAGCCGCGCGTTATTTTGAAAAATCCTATCCGACCTGGCACATTGTCAAATCAGAAACGGGTGTGATCGGCGGCGGTCAGGCGAAGACCATGACCGATCATCTGGAAGCTCGGGCCCGCGAACTGGGCGTGGAGTTCTACCTGGAAACCCCGGCCTGCCGTCTGGAAACGGAAAACGGCAAGGTCAGCGGCGTCTGCGCCGTCAGCACGGATGGCAAGCAAGGCTATCATTTCCTGTGCAATGCGGCCTTGATCGCCACCGGCGGCTTTGGCAACAACGAAGAATGGGTTAAGGAACAATTCGCTTTGAATCTCGATCAGGACTTCTTCGGCATGCGCTTCCCGGGACATGAAGGCGACGGCATCCAGATGGCGTGGAATGCCGGCGTGAAGCAATCGGAGATGATCGAGGAAATGATCTTCGATATCTTCCAGCCAGGCTCGACCGGAGCTTATACCAACGATATCAAGCTTGTCATGCAGCAGCCGAACCTGATGGTCAATCAACAAGGCAAGCGGTTCTTCAACGAGGAACAGGTGCAGAACACGACCTATACCGGCAACTCGCTGCGCAATCAGACAGGCAACACCGGCTTCATGATTCTCGATGAGGCGATCAAACAGAGCTATGTTGAGGCGAATCATGTCGATTTCACCAGCCGGGTCTGGAATACCGACGACTTCACACAATTTGACGCGAACTTCAAGACGATGGAAGAATCCGGTTACACGGCGATCGTCAAAGCTGATACGTTGGAAGAACTGGCGAACAAGATGGGCATTGATCCGCAGGGCCTGGCGGCAACGGTTGAGGAATACAATCAGCTGTGCGCCGACGGTTACGATCCGTTAGGCAAGGGTGCGGCGTATCTCAAGCCGATCACGACCGCTCCGTTCTATGCGGCGCAGTATTATCCATCCAGCTATGGCACGCTGGGCGGCATCAAGGTCAATTCCAATCTGGAAGTGCTCGATCAGAACGATCAGGTCATCACCGGTCTGTATTCGGCGGGCACCGATTCCTGCACGGTTTACGGCGACAGCTACATGTTCCTGCTTCCAGGCAACACGATGGGCTATTCCGTCAACACTGGCAAGTTTGTCGGCGAAGCGGTCAGCGAACTGCTGAAAAAATAAGTGCAATCCCAATGATTAAACGAACTGGAGTCCATGTGATTCCAGTTTTTATTTTATCTTTCCGTGAATTTTGTTTGTCTAAACGCTCTCTCTTGCTTTCCTTGCGTTTCCCATTCCGATCAGATCAAACAGGCTGATGTTGATCTGATCGGATATCCCATGTCCCTCAGGTTGGGCAAGCTGCGATCTTTTTGCGGCCGAAAAGAAAACCCGGGGGACATCAGTGCCCACAGCCAGCTGCGTATAAGCGGAAATCGCTGAAAAAAAGTTGGATTCCGTGAGAAATCCAACCGGTAAAATCGGGAGCGGAGAGGGTTGTGATCAAGCCGGCATCCTGTTTTGAAGCTTACGGATGCGATTAATCCAGCTTGTCGATCTGACGTATAGCGGCACAGAGAACATCGGCTCCTTTGGCCAGATTTCCATAGTCTGTCCATTCTTTCGGGCAGTGGGTCAGTCCGTTATGGCTCGGCACAAAGATCATGGCCGCAGGCCAATGTTTGGCGAAGATCATCGCGTCATGGCCTGCTCCGGAATCCATCCTGAGCGTGCTGAAATGCAGGGCTGCCGCCTGTTCTTCCAAGATCTTTGAAAATTCTGCGCAGCAAGGCGTCGGCGGAACGTCCGAATACAGCGTCAGCTCCGTTTTAACGCGGAACCGGGATTCCATCGCTTTGAGCTTCTCTTTTAACAAAGCTTCCAGTTCATTTAGAATTTCCGGTTTTCCACTGCGGAAATCAACGGAGAACACAGTGCGTCCGGGCACGGCATTGATCTCGTTTGGATGATTTTCAAATTTTCCGAAGGTGACCGTCGCCCGGTTTGGATAATGTTCTTCAACCAGCGCGGCCAGTTCGCTGATCAAGGTGCAGGCGGCGATGCCCGCATCTTTTCTTAAATTCATCGGAGTAGAAGGGTGAGAAGTCGCACCGTTCACCGCGACTGTGAACCAGCGGCAGCCATAGATCGTTTCCACGATGCCCAGATCGGTGTGCGTGCTTTCCAATCGAATTCCCTGTTCGAGATGCAGCTCCAAAAATGCCTTGATCGAATCCGCTTTTCTGCAAGTCATTTCCAGATTGCCTGAAAAGCCGCATTGCCGGATTGCTTCCCGCAGTGTAACGCCATCCTGATCCCGCAAGGTATCCAGCTGAGCTTCGCCATTTTCACCGGCGATATAGCGGCTGCCGGTCAGATTCGGGAACCGGGCGCCTTCCTCCATGATTGTCGCCAGAACCTGAAAGGAGCTTCTTAACGGTTTTCCGCTTTCCTTCAACATTCTTGCGGCTTCCAAAGCACAGACGATGCCGGCCTGACCGTCGAAATAACCGGAACAGCGGACGGTATCGAGATGGGAACCGGAGAGAATTACCGGGGCGGTTTCATCGGTTCCCTTCAATTCGCCATAGACGTTGCCGACGCCATCTTCCCAGGTCCGCAATCCGGCAGCTTCCATTTCTTTTTTCAGATAATCGACGGCCTGCAGGTAAGCCGGGGTATAGCTCAGCCGGGTCGTCCCTTCCTCGCCCGGTGCGCTGAAATCACGGAGTGTTTCCAGATTGTTTTGAATACGGAATCGATCAGCCATAGATAAACCTCCTGTTTTTATGATAATGTCAAGAAAAAATTGACAATATCAACTTTTGGTTTTATTATAACGATAAGCCCAGGGAAAGTCAATGTCGTTTATCAGCCCTGGAACAAGGATAAAGATTTGAAGATGAGGTGTGTTATGAATCAGGAGAATGGCAAGACGATTCAGTCCGTTGAACGGGCGCTGAGCATCATTCAGTGCATTGATCAATCCGCCAACGGATTGACGTTGACAGAATTAAGTGAAATGTTGAATCTGAACGTCGGCACGGTGCGGGGTCTGGTGATGACGCTGCTGAATAACGGTTATCTGATCAAGAGTGAGAAGAACAACCGCTTTTTCCTCGGTTATGAATTTCTGATGAAGGCCAATCGGGTCAGCGAAGGTTATGTCCGTTATCTCAGGACCTGTGCGTTTCCATATATGGATCGCATCGCGGCAAAGCATCAGATGAATATCTGGCTTCAGATTGTTCTGCACAACCGGATCTATACGGTAGACGTCGTGGAACCAACCCAAACGTTTTATACTTACAGTCCTAAAATGGGGGCAGATATTCCGCTGCACGCTTCAGTGTCCGGCAAGCTGTACGTCGCATCGCTGGCGGAAGCGGAACGGAATCTTCTGGTTTCGGCGCTGGATCTCAGAGCGATTGTGCCGAATACAATCACGGACCGCGCGGTTTTCCGGCAGGAAATCGAGAAGATAGTCCGTCAGGGCTATGCGACGGTCAATGAGGAAACCGATATCGGCATGAGCGCTGTGGGCGTACCGATCATCACGGCGAGGCAGCATCTGGCGGGGACGCTGAGCACGGTGGCGCCGACACCGCTGTTACGGATGAAGCAGGAAGACGTTTTGCTGGAGCTGCTCGCTGCGTGTCAGGCGATCGCTGCTCATCTCTCGCAACAGGAAGTTGATTCGTTATTTTAATCCATAAGGATGAGCTTTCTTTTATAAAAGGAAAAGAAAGAAAAACCGTCAGATTCGAATGAAACATCAATTCAAAGTCTTGTGTTTAAGCCAGCCCAACAGGCGGGGCAAAGAATAAACAGGAGCAGAAAGTGGGAAAGCAAAGCCACTTAGCTTGCTTTCATGCAATATTTGCAACCGCATTATGCGCGGTAATGGAGGTAATCATGAAAAAAGAAGATTTTCTGTGGGGATCCGCAACTGCGGCCTATCAATGTGAAGGCGCGGAACGAAGGAGGAAAAGGGGAAAGCAACTGGGACGCGTTTGTCCACGATCCGGATAAAAATCCCAAAGGCATCACCGGCGACGTCGCCAATGATTTTTATCATCGCTATAAGGAAGACATCGAACTGCTGGCAAAGGGAAATCAGAACACCTTCCGTTTCTCCCTGTCCTGGAGCCGGATCATCCCGTCGTCAAATTGGCAGATCAATCCTCAAGGCGTGGCGTTTTACCGCAGCGTGCTGGAAGAATGCCGCAAGCACGGCATTGCCGCCAATGTGACACTGCTGCACTACGATATTCCGCAATGGATCGAGGCGGAAGGCGGATATCTCAACGATCAGTTCCCGGCCTATTTCGCCCGCTATGCCGGGATGGTTTTCGATCTGTTCGGCGATTCCATTCCGTATTACGTCACGATCAACGAAATAACGCACAATGCGAACTGTGCTTATCTGCAGGGAAAGTATCCGCCGAATCATCACAGCGTGCAGGAGCTTTGCCACGTCGGCTACAATCTGGTGATCGCGCATGCCCGGGCGGTTGCGGAATTCAGAAAACGGAAGCTGAACTCTAAAATCGGCATAGTGCATACGACCAATACCGTTCAGACGCTGCTGGACACCGAGGAATATCGGATTGCCCGTCATCGCGGCGACCTGTTTAAAAATCTGTGGGTGACCGATCCGGCGATTCTGGGACATTTCCCGGAAGATTTACCCGGTTTGTTAGAGGAAGCGGGCATTGATCTGAGCTTTGTTAAAGCGGAAGACCTGAAACTTCTCAGCGAGAACACGATTGACTTTCTGGGTCAGAACTGTTATACCCGGACGCTGGTTAAGCCGTATGTCAGCGGCGAAACGAACTATTACCGCGATTATGAAGGAAAAGGCGAAGTGCTGGAAAGACTGGTTGTCAAAAACTGGTTTGAAAGCGATTATGATTTCTCTCTGCCGCGGGATGAATGGGGCCGGGAAATCTATCATAAAACGGTCTATGACATGCTTAAGGGGATTCAAAAGCGGTATGGCGATATTCCGGTATTCATCACGGAAAACGGCTGCGCGCTGTACGACGAAGTTGATGAAAACGGTGAGATCCACGATGACAAGCGAATCGATTTCATGAAAAATGTTTTCCATTGGATGTTGAAGGCCCGGGAGGAAGGCTGCAATGTGATCGGCTATTATGCCTGGAGCAACGTCGATGTGTACAGCTGGATTAACGGTTATAAAAAGCGGTATGGTCTGGTCTATGTCGATTTTGATCACGATCTGAAGCGGATTCCAAAGAAAAGCTGGTTTTGGTACCGCGACTTTATCGCTCACAGCGACCGGGATTAACGCTGCAATTCGCCGTGTCCAGCGGCAAGCAACCGGCTATTTGCAGGGATCGGCGTGCGGATTCAGAAAGCAATGGGTTTGCGGCGCTGTCCAAGACGGATTAGACCCAGCTCATTTCCGGGCACCTTGAGAAATCAGGCGGATGCCAGAAGCCGTAAAGGATTTCGGGCAGTATCAGGCAAGCGTGGCGAAGGACTCTGAAAATGGCCGGCGCTCTGCCTGAAAATCATTTCACGTCATTCAAAACGGTCAGTACCTGAGACGGCAGGGGATTGACCGTTTTCTTTTGCACAGAAGGAAGAAACATCCCCGGTGTTGTGCGGAAACGGCGCGGCGTCTTTTCAAACAGAAGGATTTCAGGGAATGACGATTCGCCCCCATTGTTTTGTAAAAAGTGAATATTTTGGTCTTCAGACTCAGCCGGACAAAGAGGGAATGGAATCTTAAAAAGTTCTTAAATCGTCGGAAATAATTTCCAAAAGATCTTAAGAATCCCTTATTTTAAAGGGAGATTGAAGGATTTCACTAGGCAAATCCAAAAAATATGGTAAACTGTACCATGAACATTTCGGAGGTGAGAGAATGCTGAACGATACGATAGCGGCGATCTCTACCGCATTGCAGGACGGCGCGATTTCGGTGATCCGGATCAGCGGCCCGGACAGTCTGGCGATTGCCGGACGACTGTTCAGCCGCCGGGTGGACGATCAGCCGACACATACCGTCCGGTATGGCTATATCATTGATCCCATCAGTAAGGAAGCTGTCGACGAGGTGCTGCTGACGGTTTTCCGTGCACCGAAAACCTTTACACGCGAAGACGTTGTGGAAATCAGCGGGCATGGCGGACGCTACATTACCCGGCGGATTCTGGCGCTGGTACTGGCGGAGGGTGCACGGCTGGCTGAGCCGGGTGAGTTCACCCGCCGGGCCTTCTTAAACGGCCGCATTGATCTGACGCAGGCCGAAGCGGTCATGGATATGATCGACGCCGATTCTTCCCAACAGGCGCAGCTGGCGATTCAGGGCATCCGCGGCAGTATCCGCCGTCTGATCGAGCCGCTGAGCGAAGCGCTGCTCAATATCATCGCCAACATCGAGGTCAATATCGACTATCCGGAATACGAGGATGCCGAACAATTAACCTGGGAAAGCGTTCTGCCCCAGGCGCGGTCCTGGTTAATCCGGATGGATGAAATCCTGCAGCGCGCCGAGAGCGGCCGCATCATGAAAAAAGGCGTAAAGACGGTCATTCTGGGCAAGCCAAACGTCGGCAAGTCGAGTCTGCTCAACGCCCTGTTGGAGGAAGACAAGGCGATTGTGACTGAGATCGCCGGGACGACCCGCGACCTGGTTGAAGGGGAAATCCATCTGCGCAACGTCACGCTTCATCTGATCGACACCGCCGGAATTCACCAAACCGAGGACCGTGTGGAACAGATCGGCATCGAGCGCTCGATGAAGGCGCTGGAGGAAGCGGAGCTGATCCTGATCGTGCTGGACGCCAGCCGCCCGCAGGACGACGAGGACCGCCGCCTGCTGGATCTGACCGAGGGCCGCAACCGGATCGTCGTTGTTAATAAAAAAGATCTCGCGCCGCAGGCGGAGGATCGTTCGGGTACAATTTCCATCTGTGCCGCGCAGAATCAGATTGAACCGTTGATCGAACAGATCAACCAACGCTACGAACACCATCACGCGATGCTGGAGCTGCCGTCGCTGGCGAATGAGCGCCAGATCGCGCTGGCCCGTCAGGCCCGTCAGTCCATGGCGCAGGCCGTCAACGCGCTGCAGGAAGGCGCGGAACTGGATTTAGTGACAATCGACCTGCAGGCCGCCTATATGGCGCTCAAAGAAATCGTCGGTGAAGCCAGCCGGGAAGACCTGCTGGATGCGCTGTTCTCCAAGTTTTGTTTAGGAAAGTGAGGAATCATTCATGAAATTATTTATCAACCGTGTTATCGCTTTGATTATCGACAGTCTGTTGATCGGAATTCCGGTCGGCATTATCGAAATGGCGTTCTCCTTAATCCGCTGGATTTTAAGCTGGCTGCCGTTTCTCCATCATTTCCGATTCCTGTTTTCGACATCGTTTTTGTTCGTGATTGTCTATGCTTTGTATGAGGCGGCGATGGTTTACTTCGCCGGCGGTACCGTTGGCAAGCTGATCATGAAGCTGGAAGTCGAGAAGGAACAGGGTTCGCTGTCCTTCGGCGACTGCCTGATCCGCGGGGTGATGAAGGCGTTCTCGCTGCAGATCTGGATTCTGGGTTTGTTCTCCGCGATTCTCGCGTATTCCGATCAGCACAGCTCGCTGCATGACCGGATGGCAGGCACCTCGGTATGGGAAAAGCTTTAGGCTGGATTGATTCGCACTGTCATCTGACCTGTGCGGATCTGATTGGCGAGGCTCAGGATGTTCGCCAGCGGGCGCTGGATGCCGGCGTCGCGCGGATGATGATCGTCTGCTGCCGGCTGGAAGAAGCGGAAGCCGCCTTGAAAATGAAGGCCGAAGACGCGCGTTTTGACGTCGCGGTGGGCTTTCATCCCAGTGATTTGCGCGATTTTACGGAAGAAGACTGGCATAAACTCGAAACTCTGGTCTATAATGAGAATGTCACGGCCGTCGGTGAGATCGGCCTGGACTATTATTGGGATAAAGACAATCATCCTCAGCAGCAGGCGGCGTTTATCCGTCAGATCGAGCTGGCGAACCGGGTCAATAAACCGATTCTGGTCCACAGCCGCGATGCGATCAACGATACGCTGACCCTTCTGCGCGAGCATCCCGCTGCCCGCCGCGGGATTATCCATTGTTTCAGCTCCAGCCGGGAAATGGCCAGAGAATTCGTCAAGCTTGGCTATACGATCGGTCTGGGCGGACCGGTCACGTTCAAAAACGCCAAGACCCCGAAAGAGGTGGCGGCGGACGTGGATCTGGCACATTTGCAGATTGAAACCGATTGTCCTTATCTGACGCCCGTTCCTTATCGGGGAAAACGGAACGAGCCGATGTATCTTCCGCTGACCGCGAAAACCATTCTGGAATTGCGCGGAATGGAGGAAGAAACGTTGAAACAGAGTCTTTGGGATAACTATCAAGCTTTATTCCACCCGCAAGACGAACTCTGAAATAAGAGAAGAGTCTACGATCTCTGGTGAAAGGAGGAAAATAAAATGAAAAAAGCAGTGCTTTTTGGAATTTTAGTATGCTTGGGTCTGGGCATGACCGCATTGATCATGATCCCGGAAGAAGTCAAGACACCACTGATCCTGCAGACCTTTAGTTATTCGCGAGCCGCGAGCGAAGAACCGCTTCCGTACCGGACAGCGCAGGAGACGATCACGACGTTTCTGGAAGCGCAGGATACCGTATTTGTCCATCCCGAGGAAATTCCGGAAAACGGCGTTTCCTGGATGATCTCCAAAACGGACGACGGAAGTCCGAAGGTTCAAAACGATACCTATGAAATGACCTACGACCAGGAGGGCAACTTGTTGTCGCGTGTCCTGGTACCCTATTCCACAGAAGTCATCGAAGCTCGGCCGATCGTTATGAGCTATGGCTCCGAGGTCAAGGAGGAAGCGTATTTCTATTCCAGCCGCGTGACTTCCTATGGGGCGGATTGCGTCGGGTGCGGCGGGGGAACGCCGGCCGGCATCGCGATCAGCACGACCGGGGTGCGTCAGTCTGACGGTACATGGAAAGACGGGATTACTTACGACGGCTATTATCTGATCGCCGCATCCTCAACGCTGCCGTTATGCACGTTAGTGGAAATCAGCGATCACAAGTTCAACGGTCAGGGGCTGACGCCGGGAGAACCTTTCCTGGCAGTGGTGGCCGACCGGGGCGGCGCGGTGCAGGGATCGACGATCGACCTGTTCACCGGATCAGAATATTATCCAAGCGTGCGCAACGGGAAACGCTCCAACGTCAAAGTTTCGATCGTGGACTTCGGCCGCAAACGGGCCAACGGCTGCCGCTTCAACTGAGAGCGTTGAAGGCAGGCGCGGGCGCGGCTAAATAAAATCAAACCAGGCATAAGAGAACGAGGGCATTCTGCGGGGCAGGATGTCTTTTTTATTTTTTGCAAAGCGATTTTTATTTTCCTTCTTCATTATCCTTATTTTATACTTTTGTATGAAGCAATGGGAATTTTAAGGAATTTTGTTAAAAGGAATTAAGTTGAATACAGAAGAAAGATTTGCATCAGGGGGAATACCGTTGAATTTTCAAGCCGATATTCTGGGGTGTCTATTGCAAATCAACTGTGTCTATTCTATAATAACAGTGGAGGAAGAACGATGCGCATATTTCTGAATTCCAGCTCAAATGATCCGAATTATCTGCAGATCGAAAACGCGATTCGATCGGCAATTTGTCAGGGACAGCTGCGTCCGCAGGATCAGCTGCCTTCGATCCGCCAGCTGGCGAAACAGCTGCAGGTGGCGATCATCACCGTAAAGCGGGCGTATGATGATTTGGAACAAGCGGGGATGATTGAGACACGTCAGGGCAAGGGCTGTTTCGTTTGTCCGCTGGATGTTCAACGGGTACAGGAACAGGCGGGAGCACAGCTGATCGAAGAATTCCAGGCGACACTGGATAAGGGATTGAAGCTGGGACTTACGCTGCCGCAGATCCAGACCTTGTTTGATCAGGCACAAAAAACTGTCATTCAGGAAAAGAGGGAGAAGTTATGACTGAAAACGCGATTTCCGCAGAGAATCTGCGGGTGCATTATCCGGACTTTGATCTTTTCATTGATCATTTTGACTTGCCATGCGGTTATGTCATGGGCTTGATCGGCCGCAATGGAGCGGGAAAAACGACGCTGATTGAAGCGTTGCTGGACAGTACGCCCGCACGTGCTCAGCATTGCGCGCTGCTGGGGATGCGGATGGATCAGAACGAGCGGCAGATTAAAAATCAGCTGGGCGTAGTCAGCGACCGGTTTGTATTTCCGGATTCCTACCATGCGATGAAGCTGATGCGCCGGATCGGACCGTTTTACGATCAGTTTGACGAAGTTCTGTATCATACGCTGCTCAACCGGTTCCGCTTGCCGTTAGGCAAACCGTTCGGCGAATTCTCAGCGGGGATGAAAGTGAAGCTTTCGATTATCTTCGCTTTATCGCATCATCCCAAGCTGATGATTCTGGATGAGCCGACGGCGAATCTTGATCCGGTGTCGCGGCGGGAAGTGCTGGATCTGTTATATGAGTTCATGCAGCAGGAGGATCATTCGTTATTATTTTCCACGCACAATACAGCGGATCTGGATAAAATCGCGGATTATGTGACCTGTCTGGAAAACGGCCATGTGAAGTTCTCCGCGTCCAGGGAAATTTTGATGGAGAATTGGCAGCATTTCCGCTGCGAAGGAAAAATGCCGAAGGAAATGAAGGATTTTGTGCTGAAACCGAAACCGACGGAGACCGGTTGGGAAGGCATGTGTACCCAGGCGGCGCAGCTGCGGCATCTTCCGGTAGTCTTTACCCCCGCGACACTGGAAGAAATCATGTTGGCGCAGGATCTGACGTATGAAGAATTCTGATCGGCTGTATCTGGCCTGGGGGTATTGGTTTCAATGCAACGGCGGTCTGTTGGGGATGGTCATCTTCTCCCTGATTCTGACTTCGGGGAGTGTTGCGCTTGCCCTGTTTCCGTTGTTGTTCGGCGCGATCATTTTTACCAATAAAATGCTGGACTGGCGTGATGGCGAGGAGGAAGCCAGCGGAAGGATGCTGGAGACGCTGCCGCTTTCCAACCGGGATCGCAAGATCATTCTGCTTGTTACAGTAACGATGACCTGGATCGGCTTAGTCGGCGGCTGCGGTCTGGTGATGAATATGCGCCGTCCGGGATTGACCGGTGTCTTGGCGTGGATCGCCGTTGTTTTCTGGGCGATGTATGGCTGGATTGTCCTGCGTTGGGAGAAAGAAAAACAAGCGCTCAGTACCTGGAAAACCGCGATGATTTACAATGCGCTTATTTTAATCGTTGTCATCGGTGCGCTGGAAATCAGTAATAAAGCGTTGTCTTTATCGTTAATCCTGGCTGCGGCGGTCGTGCTGGCTCTGACAATCGGATTAACCCGCATCGAATTGATGGGAAAAGAGAAGCAGGATTCCTTCGACAAGCTGGAATTTCCGGGTATTTCTGAACCACTGCGCGGGATTCTGGATTTGGCGGAAATCAGGCTGCATGGCAAAAATCAACGCCGGCGCACCCGGGATCAGGGTCTTCAACTCTTGGTGGCCTTGCTCTTCCTGATCTTTCTGAACGGAAGCTATGTCTATCTGGTGTTCTTTGTCGGCGACTTTGCGGCCAGCTGGCAGCTGACGAAAAAGTTTCAAAGCGGAGGTTATGCGTTGAACCTGATCCCGGCCTCGCGGAAAAAAAGGCTGGCAGGTCAGCTGATCGCGCAGGGCTTCGTGCTTGGAAGTCTGTGGATTATGGATCTGATCATCCTGGGAACGCAGCTGTTCATTCCCTTCGGCAGCCTGGCTCTGCCGCTGACCTGGAAGGCCGTCGGGATTTCGCTTTGCGCCACACTGGCGTTTGTCGCGTATAGTTTGACGTTTGGGTCTGAATATGACCTGGATAAGGGATCGATCTGTTATTTCTTCGGATTCTTTGCGGTCAACCTCGGTGCGGCTGGGGCATCGGCGGGAGCCCTGTTATTTTTGCATTCGGGCTGGTTCTGGACAGGCTTGTTGCTTATCAGTCTGATTCTGATTGGAAGATGGCTTGGAATTCAGGCCAGACGGGGTGCGCTTTAGTTTTGCCGAAGTTTTTAAAGTGAAGAAGTTTTCTGCGGATCAAAAATCCCGGGAAACTTCTTTTGTTTGTTCAGCATCTATTTTCCTCTTTTTGGAACATCACGAATAAGGAAACAGTCTTACGGTTTTTCTGATCGGAGATTTTCAGATCAGGTTTGACGGAGATTGAGAGAGAATTCAAGGTGAAAGTCGGAATTTTAGGATAAAATGACTGTTTTTCCACATGGTAAAGCGCTTACATTTCACATAAAATGAAGTCAAAGGAACGTAAAGGAGGAAATATGAAAAAACTGATTGCGATTCTATGTGCTCTACTTGTATTAGGCGGATGTAGTTCTACTCCCAAGACTGATAATCCAAACACCGGTGAAACCAAAAGTAATAAACTGGTTTTATACACACCAACCGCTCAGGATAATCTGGATGTCATGATTCCAGCTTTCGAAGAGAAATATGGAATTGAAGTAGAAACGGTAACAGCGAGTTCAGGCGAAATCTATTCCCGTATTCAGGCGGAAAAAGATAATCCCTATGCCGATGTGACATGGCTTGGCGAATATTACGTCGTCAGCGATACCAGTTATTTTGAAGAATATATTTCTGAAAATGACAAGGATATGGGCGATTTCAAGAATGCAACCGGTTATGCTACGATTGTTGACTACAATGTTCCAGTTATTCTTTATAATAAGAATCTGGTCAGCTTTGAAATCAAAGGCTATGCCGATCTGTTGAATCCGGAGCTCAAAGGTAAGATTGCCATGGGGAATTCCGCAAACTCATCTTCTGCTTACAATCATCTGGAAAACATGCTTCTTGCGATGGGAAAAGGCTCGACTAATGATGAATTGGTAGAATCACAGGAAGGCTGGGATTATGTTGAACAATTTTTAACCCAGCTGGATGGAAAAATTATTGATAGTTCCGGAACCATTCATAAAGGTGTAGTCTCTGGCGAATACGCTGTAGGATTAACCTGGGATACACCGGCACAGACCTATTTATCGCAGGGAATTGACAATATCGGTGTTGTTTATATGGAAGAAGGCGTTGTTCCTAAAATGAGCTGCGTCGCAGTAATCAAAGGCGCAAAGAACATGGAAAATGCCAAGCTGTTTGTTGATTTTATGTCCAGTGAATATGGTCAGTCATTAATGGGGACAGAAGTAACAGGGGCCAATGCGGTTCGTCCAGGTGTGAAACTGGCAGATTACAAGCAGGATATCACGAAAGTAAAAACAATTAAAATTACCAGTCAGTGGTCTTCTGAAGCAAAAGAAAAAATTGTTGAACGATATACTGATTTATATACTTCTATTTTTGAATAATCAAGACCTTGAATCATTACCGATGGGAAATAAGGAATCGAATGGGAGTTCAATTCCTTATTTTAAATAAGGAGAACAACGATGAGTGTAGCTATAAATATCGAACATGCTGTAAAACGTTTCGGCGATAAAACAATCATTCCTGACCTCTGCCTGCATGTCAAAGAAGGCGAATTTTTTACACTGCTGGGATCCAGCGGCTGCGGCAAAACAACCTTGCTCCGGATGATCGCCGGGTTTAATACTATTGAAGGCGGAGATTTTTACTTTAATGATAAGCGAATTAACGATCTCCCACCGCATACGCGCAATATTGGGATGGTTTTCCAGAACTATGCAATCTTTCCGCACATGAGCGCGGGGAAGAATGTAGGATATGGCTTAAAACAAAGAAAAGTGAAAGAACCAGAGCTGTCCCGAAGGGTGGACGAAATGTTAAACGTCGTGCAAATTTCGGATTTGAAAGACCGGATGCCTTCGAATATGTCTGGCGGTCAGCAGCAACGAATTGCGCTGGCAAGAGCGATTGTCATCCAACCGGATGTCCTGTTAATGGACGAACCACTGTCCAATCTGGACGCCAAGCTGCGGATTGAGATGCGCTCAGCAATCAAGGAAATTCAACATCAATATAAAATTACGACGATTTATGTTACACATGATCAAGAAGAAGCTTTGTCCATGTCAGATCGCATTGCGGTCATGAAGCACGGCGTTATCCAGCAAATTGGCACACCTGTAGAAATTTATGCCCATCCGAAGAATTTATTCGTCGCGACGTTTATCGGACAAAGTAATTTATTGAATGGAAAAATCGTGATACGGCAGAATGAAAAACAGGTAATGTTGGAAGATGGCGAAATTCTTGCGACTAATCGTCTGATTGATGCCTGCAAAGAAGCGCAATCCGTTCGAGTTTGTGTGCGTCCTAATGAAATGGATTTCAGTAATAGCGGAGTTAAAGGGACGATAATGGATCGGACATTTTTAGGGACGACAATGAAATACGATATCCAATTACCCAACCAACAGGTGATAGAGGTATCGAAAGATGCGCGTGAGAAGATCCACGAAATTGGCGAAGATGTCCGGCTTGCGTTTGATCCTCACCATGTCAATATCTTTGATCAGGAAACTGAACTTTCCTTAATGAAAGAAGCGGTGTAGAATATGCGCACCCGGAAATGGAAAATTGACGGCTGGACGCTGATCACATTACTTTGCTTCGCCTATTTTGCGTTTTTCTTCATTTATCCAATTTCCCGTATTTTTATTGGCAGCATTTATGACTTTGATACGGGTGTTTTTTCATTGGCAGCATTCCAAAAGTTTTTTTCAAAAAGTTACTATACAAATACAATAATCAACAGTGCCAAGGTTACAACGACCGTAACCCTGTTAACAGTGATCTTTGGTTCGGCACTGGCTTACATTACACGCACGGTCAAGATTCGATTTAAAGGCGCGCTGGATATCGCAATGATCATCTCTGTCCTGTCCCCTCCTTTCATTGGCGCCTATGCCTGGATCGTCTTGCTGGGGCGGGCCGGAGTTGTAACAAAGGTATTCAATCAATTCTTTCATGTGACGCTGCCGGGTATTTATGGTTTTTCAGGAATCCTGCTGGTATTTACGATCAAAATGATTCCGCTGGTTTATTTGTATGTAACGGGGGCTTTAAAAAATATGGATAATTCCTTAAATGAAGCCGCTGAAAGTCTGGGATGTGTTGGGATCCGGAAAATATTTCAGATTGTTATTCCGCTGATTTTGCCGACGATGCTGGCATCAGGCTTACTTGTGTTTATGCGGGTGCTGGCGGATTTCGGAACACCGATGCTGATTGGAGAAGGTTATCGTACACTGCCGGTTTTAATCTATAATTCGTTTGTTGGCGAAATGGGAAGGGATAAAGCATTTGCGGCCGCAATCAGCGTGATTATCGTTATTTTTACGACAATCATTTTCCTGCTCCAACAGTATATTTCCAACCGAAAGACAATAGAGATGTCGGCGCTGCGTCCGATTGAGCCTCGCCCTGCTCGTGGAATAAAGAATGTCCTGTCACATTTGTTTGCCTACTTATGTGCTTTTCTGGCAGTCCTTCCGATCTTTGTTGTATTGGTCAATTCTTTCCAGAATACCAACGGCATGTTATTCGTGGAAGGATATTCGTTCAACAGTTACCGTAAAGCATTCTCGTCGATGGGAAATGCGATCCGCAATACTTATGTATTCTCTACAGCCGCGATCATTCTGATTGTGATTATGGGTGTGCTGATTGCCTATACTTCCGTACGCCGCAAAAGCAAACTGACAAAAGTATTGGATACAATTACAATGTTCCCGTATATTATACCGGGTTCTGTTATGGGCATTGCCTTGCTTCTGGCCTTTAACAAAAAACCTTTTTTACTCAGCGGATCCGCAATGATTATTATCGCAGCCTACGTCATTCGGCGACTGCCTTATACAATCCGTTCCAGCAGTGCGATTCTTCATCAGATTAATTTGAATGTTGAAGAAGCTTCGCAAAGTTTAGGTGCCAACCGATTTGAAACTTTTATCAAGGTTACGCTGCCCATGATGTTCTCCGGTGTTATGTCTGGTGCGCTGATGAGCTGGGTATCCATCATCAGTGAGCTGAGTGCATCAATTATGTTATATGTAGGCGGAACAAAAACGATGACCATTGCGATTTATACGGAAGTTATTCGTGGTAATTACGGTGTTGCCAGCGCGCTTTCTACAATTTTGATTTCTTCCACTATTGTTGTTTTACTGCTGGTGTTTAAAATTACCGGTAAGCGTGAGATTGAACTGTAAATGATTTGATATAATGAAAACATAGTAAGGAGGAGCTGTATGGAAGAAATCTGCTTTCCTTATCATAAAGTGATTCAACAGAAGCTGGTTAGATCCATTTTGATCCCGGTGGCAATATCGGGATTCTGCCTGTTGGTTTTCACTCCTTTTCTGTTGATTTTTCTGATGACAAATCAGACAGCTGACGAAGCCAGACAGGCTTCAGAACAACTTACAGAGAATTTTCAGGCTTACCGTCAGGGAATGGAAGACATCCGCAAGGAACCCCATATCCGATCTTTTTTAAAAGAAGGAAAAGATGCTATCGAAGTATATCAGATTTTATATTCTCTGCGTAACCGTCTTCCGCTTGAGGCCTATTTTGATCTGGAAAGTCGGGATGGGCAAGTGCTTGCGACTCACAAATCACCGATCCCGGATAATCGGGGAAATCCCGTCCTGCACTATGAAATTGATGAACATTCAGGGATTATTGGAAGTACAACGAATTCCGGAATGATGACGACGGATCCGATTGTTTTTACACTGGCTTGCAGTATCAGGGATGATGAACAAACTTTGGGATATCTGTTTTATCACTTCACACAGAGGCAGCTGAGTTCAATTTTAAGTCGTGTCAGTTCCGATTTTGTCTTAATTAATCGAAGCAAGCGTGTCCTGCTCAGCGAAGATCAGAAATTCATCCCCTATCAGCGATTGGATGAAAAACCACTCTTCTGGAAGTTGGTGCAAATACAGGGACAGACAATGCTTAAACAACAGATTGAGCTTCCTCTGTTTGGGTTATCGCTCTGCATCCTTAAACCGCTGGAATCCGTTTATGCTTTAATGCGGATGGAATTAATTGTATACTTACTGGTATTTGCGTTATGTGCGATATTCATCAATAAGATCAGTCGGATGACGGCGCGGACGAGTCTGAGGAGTGTTGATAACCTCTTCCTTTCTTTGCAAAATTACGCGCAAAGTGGCAAACTGGAATATCTGCCGGTAGAGGAAAATGAAATGCGTCCGATCGCTCAACAGTATAATCGCATTCTTGATGAGGTTAAGCAGTTGATTGATCAAAATGATGAATTGCAGAAGCAGACGCGGATTGCACAAATCAGACAGCTGCAATCTCAATTTAATCCTCACTTTATTTTCAATACGCTTGATACGATTAAATATATGATTATGTTTGATCAGGATAAAGCGGAAGATATGATTGTCAGATTATCGAAATTACTACGCTACTCGCTTGATGCCTCCGAGGATTCTATGGTTGATCTGGATCAGGACCTTGCCTATATTGAGGACTATCTGCAGCTGCAGAAAATCCGTCTTGGCGATTCGTTCCTTTATACAATTCAAGCTCCAATCCACTCGAATCTGAGGATTCCAAAGATGGTGATCCAGCCCATGATTGAAAACAGCTTGTCCCATGGATTTGTTCAGGATAGACCATTTCATCTGGATATTCAGATCGTACAAAAAGCGGAAAAATTACAAGTCATCGTTAAAGATAATGGCGAAGGCATGGACGCTGCCCAGCTTATGCGAATTCGTGAAAATCTTGATTCGCTGCATGAGGATTACCGACATATCGGAATTATGAACAGTCACAAACGAATTCGACTGCATTTTGGAAACGGCTGCGGAGTACAGGTCGACAGTCGGCTGCATGAAGGAACAACGATAACAATGACCATGCGTGCAGTGGGAGGAAAAAAGGATGATTAAAATTTTAATCGTAGAGGATGAAATTATTTTGCGTCAGGGTTTTCGTCAATCTTTGGATTTTTCCCGTTTAGGTTGTCAGATATGCGCCGAGGCACGGAATGGAAAAGAGGGATTGGAAAAGATTTATCAGTATCATCCTGACATTGTTTTTACAGATTTAAAGATGCCGGTGATGGATGGATTGGAAATGTTGCGTTTATCAAAAGAACAAGAACAATATGAAGCTGTGATTTTAACAGGATATGGAGAATTCAGTTATGCGCAGGAGGCGATTTCGTTACAGGTTGCAGAATATCTTTTAAAGCCATTCAACAGGAAAGAACTGGAGAGCGTTCTGATCAAACTGATAGATCGGATCCATAAAAAACAGACGGAAACAGGAGCTTCGCTGCCTCAGTCTGTACTTGAACTGATGACGATTCCAGAGGGGTGTTCAGATTATGTTTGTCGAGCTGCTCAATGGATTCAGGATCATTTTGCATCGCGTCTGCGGGATGAGGAAGTAGCAGAACGCATGGGTGTCTCTGCTGATTATCTTAATCGGTTATTCCGTCAGGAAACCGGTCTGACATTGCATCGCTACCTCATTCATTATCGCATCGCTCAAGCTTGTTTGCGGATTCTTGAAGGAAAAGATAAAATTTATGAGGTTGCCGAGCAAGTTGGGTTTAATGATTATAAATATTTCTTCCAAGTCTTTACACGATTAATTGGTGTTTCGCCAACGCAATATAAGAAGAATCATCCGTAGACATTTGATTAATAAATAATCATACTTTAAAACCGCCGATAGTTCAGGCGGTTTTTTTGATGACGCAAGAATTTGAACTTAAAACTGAGAAATATCAAATAAATAGCGGGTATTTCTTTATCATCTGGGAAAAACGGAATGACTTTTGATTCTTGATTTGGTGGTTATCCCAGACTATGATAAAATAAAGATCGGAATGAGGAACAGATATGAAGATCAAGGAAATTATCGTCGTTGAAGGAAAAAAAGATACGGCTAATTTAAAACGCTGGCTGGATGTGGACACGCTGGAAACCAGCGGCACCGGTCTGAGTGAAGCGACGCTGGAACAGATCCGCCAGTGGGCAACGACCCGCGGCGTGATCATCTTTACCGATCCGGATACCCCGGGCGATCAGATTCGCCAGCGCATCAACAATGCGGTTCCCGGCTGCAAGAATGCTTTTCTGCCCTCGGGTAAGGCGTGGGAAATCGTGCGCGGAAAACGGAAGGTCGGTGTGGAACATGCCGGGAAACAGGAAATTCTGGCCGCTTTGGAGCATTGCCTGACTTATGAAGCGGATGGGGAAAATACGCTGAGCTGGTCGGAGTTTGTAGAGCTGGGATTAACCGGCCTGCCGGACAGCGCTCTGCGGCGCAGGGAAGTTGGAAACCGATGGCATGTCGGTGAAGCCAATGCCAAGACGTTGTGGAAGCGTCTGAATATGCTGAAAATCACAAAAGCGATGTTGGAAGAACGGAGGGACGCCGGTGAATAAGCCCATTGCTACAATGGCCAGAACGAATGAAATCTTAGCGAAATATGACCTGTACGCAAAAAAGAATTTTGGTCAGAACTTTATTATCGAACCGGGAATCGTGGAAAAGATCGCGCGGTTATCCCAGGCGGATGCGCGCAGCGCCGTGATCGAGATTGGTCCGGGGATCGGCGCTCTGACGGAACAGTTAGCGAGAGTGGCCGGACAGGTGCTGGCGTTTGAGATCGACGACCGCCTGATCGAGGTGCTGGCCGATACGCTTTCCGATTACCCGAACGTTGAGGTCAAACATCAGGACTTTCTGGAAGCAGACCTGAATGCGACGGTGGCGAAGCTGAAAACGCAGTCGGATCAGGTTCTGGTCTGCGCCAATTTACCGTATTATATTACGACTCCCATCTTATTTAAAATCTTTGAAAGTAAGGCGGATATCCCGGTGATCACCGTGATGATGCAGAAGGAAGTCGCCGACCGCTTCACCGCCGCGGTTTCGACGAAGGATTACAATGCACTGAGCGTGATCGTGCAGTATCAGTATCAGGTTCAGACAGTGATGAAGATTCCCAAGACGATTTTCAATCCCCGCCCGGCGGTGGACTCGGCCGTCGTGCAGTTTACCCGCAAACTGCCCCAGCGTGCAGCACGGGATGAAGCACAGTTCTTCGCGCTGGTCAAAGGGTGCTTCAAACAGCGCCGCAAGACGCTTTACAACAACTTCCGCGAATATCTGCAGGATAAGGATGAAGCTGCCCGACTGTTGAAGGAAGCTGGCTTACAACCTTCGCTGCGGGCGGAAACGATGACGCTGGATCAATTTCTCGATCTGTATGAGGTGACGTATGAAACAAAGAGCTTACGCGAAAATTAACCTCTGCCTGGACGTCGTGCGCCGGCGAGAGGATGGGTATCATGAACTGGAAATGATCATGGCCCCAGTGAATCTCTACGATACGCTGAACTTTGAATTCAGCGACGAGCTGCGTTTACAAAGCAATGTGCCCTATCTTCCGTTAGACCGGCGGAATACGATTGTGAAAGCGATCGAGCTGCTTCGTGAGGAATATGGTTTCAAGGAGAACTTTGAGATCACGCTGCAGAAGCACATTCCGACGCAGGCCGGCATGGCCGGGGGCAGCACGGATGGTGCGGCGGCGATCCGGGCGCTGAACAAGATGCTTCAGCTGGGAATGGATAATGACAAGATGGTGGAAATCGCCAAGAAGGTTGGAGCGGACGTGCCGTTCTGCCTGCGCAGCCGCCCGGCGTTTGTGACGGGCATCGGCGAGAATCTGGAACATTTCCGCGTGCATACGCCGTTTTATCTCTTGTTAGTGAAACCATATAAGGGCGTGTCCACGAAGGTGGCCTTTGAAACGCTCGATTTCAGCTGTGCCGAACATCCTGACTGCCGCAGGATGCGCGAAGCGTTGATCGGCAACGACTATGACGGTGTGCTTCAATCGCTGGGCAACACGCTGGAACAGAGCGCGTTTAAGCTGGTGCCGCAGATCGCGACGATCAAGCAGGAGCTGTTGGCGCTGGGCTTCGACGGGGCGCTGATGTCGGGCAGCGGATCGACGGTGTTCGCGCTGACGCGGGATTTGGAGCTGTTGGAAAAAGGAGCGGCGGCAATGCGGAAGAAAGCGGCGTTTATCCGTAAGACGGAGCTGCGGCCGCAGGAAGAATTTCCATACAAGCGTTATGACAGGTAAATTCAAAAGAAAAGAATGATTGTTTATTACCGAACTATGTATGATTGATCACAGAAGTTGGAAAAGGAAATAAACAGGAGTGATGCGGATTTTCAAATCTGCTTTTCTTTTTGTCCTCTGCTGCCGAGAAAAAGTATGCTAAAATGAAACAAAAGGGGTGGATTGAGGATGGATTCAGAGAAATTATGGATAGAAATGATTCATCGGATGAGCAGAACGGAACAGGCTGTGAATATCCGGAAGCTGGCAAAAGAATTAAATATCAGTCCGCAGGAAATTCAGCGGTTGATTCATTCCCATGAAGCCGAGCAGCGGGATTATGGTTTTCATTGGATTTGCCGATTAGGAAAAGTTCAGCTGATCGTAGACCGGCTGGACTTATTCACCCAGCTGAATCTGATCGAACCTGAAATGGCTGATGAAAATCAAATGCGAATAGATGCGATTCTGACAACGCTGATTCAGAAAAAAGATTATGTGCGAATCGAAGACCTCGCAGCGCAACTGTATGTCAGCCGCGCGACGATCGACCGGTTGATGAAACAGATTAAATTAACAGCGCAGGAATATGGTCTGCAGGTTGTAAGCCGTCCTAAATACGGGATTATGTTAATCGGGAACGAAGTCGCAAAACGCTTGTGCTTCGCTCATCACTATGCGAAAAAAGTCAATAAACCGAAGGATGACGTGATTGTTGAACAAGTGCAGCGAATTCTATGGCAGGTTATGAAAAAATATCAGCTTCATCTCAACGACATCAATTTTTATAATTTGAGTTACCACTGCGTTATTGCCCTGCGCCGGATCGTAGGCGGAAATCAAGTCCCGCAGCCCCTGCTTTTGGAACAAACCGAAGGGATGGAGCGAGAATGGCAAGCGGCCCAGGAAATCGTTGCCTGTTTTGAAGAAGAATTTTCAATCCATGTAGAGATGAATGAAACTCAGTATATCATGATGCATTTGCTCGGTAAACGGATTATTGAAAATGATCAGAATATTTCTCAGGAAGTCTGGGAGTGTGTTGAAGAGGTAATCAAGCGGATTTGGCAGGTAAAACAGATTGATTTCCGGGAGGATGCGGATCTCAAAACGGTCTTAGCATTGCATTTTCAGCCGATGATGACAAGACTGCGCTATAATCTGCCGCAAAGCAATCCGCTGTTGAGTCAGATCAAGCGGGACATGAGTCCTGGCTATGAGCTTGCGTTATGTGCCGCAGAAGTTCTTGAAAATCAATATCATTTGTCTATGGATGAAAATGAAGCTGGATTTCTTGCGCTGCATTTTGCGTTAGCCCTTGAAAAAAAGAAAAATTTTGTCCGGTCCCGGAAAATAGCGATTGTCTGCGCTTCCGGGAGAGGGACTGCCCGTTTGATTCAGTATAAAATGATGCAGCGTTATCAATACCAGGAAGAGAATATGACATTGGTATCACTCTTTGATTTGAAAACCTTAGATCCGGAGGTCTTTTCCTGTATTCTCAGTACGGTTCCCATTAATGAATCATTGTCCATCCCGATTGTGTATGTTGATCTGACTATGGATGAAACCAGTTTGAGAAAAGTGAGTCCCTATATCACAGCCGAGTCCGCCGAAACTGCTTATGTGCCAATCCAGGTGTCTTTGATATTCTTAAATATGGAAATGAAAGATAAAGAAGAAGCTTTAACTTTTTTATGCAATGCCGCTGCCGCCGAGGCCAACCTGGCTGTCAATCCGCTGGAACAGGTCATGAAGCGGGAAGCGCTGAGCGCGACGGAAATCGGTTTGGAAACGGCCCTGCCGCATCCCTTTGACTATGATGCAAAAAATCCATGCCTGGCACTGATGACACTGAAAAAATCGATTCTGTGGAAAAAAACACGTGTCAGAATGATTCTTTTGATGATTCTTCCGAAACAAGAAACATCTCAATCCCAGCATCTCAACGATGGAATCGCGCAGCTTGTCAGCGATCCTGGATCTGTCCGGGAACTTTTAGCCTGTCTTAGTAAAGAGGAGGCGTTGGCATGTCTGAATCGATTTCTGCAATAAATGTCCTGTTGGTTTGTGTCGGCGGCATTACGACCAATGTCCTCGCAAAACGCCTTCAGCAACAGCTTTTATTACAAGGTTATAAAGACCATATAGAAGCGACAGGTATTTTTAATCTGGAAGATAAGGCAAAACAATGTGATTTGATTTTAGTTGCGCCACAGGCACAGGTTTTTTATCCGCAGATCCGTGCGATTGCGGATAATCTGGCAATTCCGATTGAGCATGTGGATGAAGAAGCCCTGACACAAGAAAATATTTCTGGGGTGATAGAAAAAATAATGAAGTACCATCGCGGATCTTGCAAAATAAGACGCAGTGAGGCAACACCTAAAGTTAAGTTCACACCTGTGATTTTCATGGATATTATAAAATCGAGTTTGAAAGATATGGTCCTTATATTGGTTTTAGCTGGAATTGTCTGGGGACTAAAAACGGTTATGGATTGGAAACCGATCGAATGGTTAAATCTGGCACTGATGAAAATGATCGGGTTTTATCTTATTTTTTCGATTGGCTATCATTACGCCTTAAAATTAAATCGGCAGCCAATGGCTTGTGTTGTCTTATGTGTCGTCAGCTGTTTTATGCTTCTACCAGTAAATGATGCGGGAAATGAAACTGTAACCCTGCTTTTCCGCAATAATCTGGCCTGGATTCCCATCGAGGCTTTGAGTTTAAGAATGTGTCCGTTTTTATTTGCGATCTGCTGCCTGGCAATGATTCTGGATCAAGGCATGCGCCGGTTAATTCCGATAGACCTCGATTCTCGTTATATTCCTTTTAGCTTGACTGATACGTTATATATCAGCCTTGTTATTTGTCTGTTTTTTATCTTGAGAATGGTACTTAGTCTCTTTCTTTAGCAATAAGGCCTTCAAAAATGAGCTTGTAATGATAATGAAAGCACCGCGGAAATGCGATAAAGTGAAGCCAGAAAGAAAGGGGAACCTCACATGGACAAATTTTTAGAAAAAATTGTCGGCTTCACTCAGAAAAGATACATGAAGGTGCTGATGGATGGCTTTATGAGCATCGCGGCAGTTTCAATCGCCGGATCGCTTTTCAATTTAATTAAATCGATCCCGATCGGCGCCTGGCAGACTTTTCTGGCAACCAGCGGATTAGGAACATTACTTTCTATTCCGGTATCCATTACATCCGATCTGATGGCGATTTACGTAGTGTTTGCGATGGCCTATTGCCTGGCAAAAAGCTTTAACCGCGATGGCTTTGCGGCAGGAATCATTGCTTTCGGCTCGTTTATGATTCTTACACCGCTCACAGCCTCGAGCACAGCGGTTGACCCTGCTACCGGGGAACGACTGGTAACTACGGTTCAGAATGCGATTTCATTGAGTGCGGTCGGTTCCCAAGGCATTTTCCTGGCGATTATTGTTGGCTTACTGTCAGCACGGTTATACGTTTTCTTTTTAGACCGCGGCTGGAAAATAAAAATGCCTGATTCCGTTCCGTCAAATGTTGCTTCTATGTTTGAGAACATGCTTCCGGGCGGCGCAACCTTTATTGTTTTTTTAGCGATACGATATGGGATGTCGTTGACTTCCTTTGGAACAGCACAAGCGTTGATCTACGGGATTTTGCAGGCACCATTAATGAAGGTGGGCGGCGGCTTTGGCGGCTTGCTGATCTACATGGTGATGATTAAAATATTCTGGCTGTTCGGTATTCACGGCGGCATGCTTGTCAACAGCGCGATGTATCCGATTATGGCTGCAGCCACGGCGGCCAATCAGTCAGCCTTTGCGGCGGGTTTGCCGGCTCCCTATCCAGAATGGGCCTATGGCAGTGCTGTCTGTGCTGGGATCGGCTTGTTAGCCTTGAACTTACTGATGTTCATCGCCAAGTCGAAGCAATTCAAAGCTCTGGCTAAAATTGCCTTGCCAACCTCGTTATTTAATATTACTGAACCGATGATGTTCGGAACACCGATGATTATGAATGTCATTCTGGGCATTCCCTTCATTTTATCCCCGGTCATCAGCGTGTTGCTGACCCGCCTGGTCATGACGATCGGACTGGTTGCCTGGCCTACTGGTGCATCGAGCAATATGTTTATTCCTAGCCCGATCGGCATGGCTTTGCTGAACGCTCACTGGACAGGCTTTGTCTGGGGTTTAGTCCTGATTGTGATCAATATGGCATTATACTACCCGTTCTTCCTGGTTGCTGATAAACGGGCGCTGGCTCAGGAAAAAGAATCAGAAGCAGCGGAATAAAAAAGTTGGAATAACCAAACCAACAGAGGGATAAAGGAGAAATTATGGAACAGAATATTGTTTATTTCGCGGCCGATCAGATGCGTGCTGACACATTGCATCACTTAGGCAATCCCGCTTCGCACACACCCCATTTGGATGCCTTGGCTCAGGAAGGCGTTTCATTTTCCAACGCTTTCTGCCAGAATCCAGTTTGTGTTCCGTCTCGCTGCAGTTTTTTAAGCGGCTTGTATCCGCATACGCTGGGTCATCGGACGATGCATTTTTTACAGAATGAAGACGAACCGAACCTGCTGCGGATCATGAAAGAAAATGGCTATGAGGTGATCTGGTGCGGCCGCAATGATGTGATTCCCTCCGACCGCGACAAAACAGTGTATTGCGATGAATACTTTTCCGGGATGGACCCGGAGATCTTGCGTCAATATGCCAAGCATATGAAAACACAAGAATCAAATAAAAAAAGCGCGGATTTTTCAACTGATGGTTATTATTCGTTTTATATGGGGGATGTCACCGGGAAACCGGGTATGGAATCAATGGATGATCTGATTGTTGCGTATGCCTTAAAATATCTGGAACGGAAGCGTACAGAGGATAACAGGAAACCATTTTTCCTGTATGTCAGTCTGGGCTTTCCACATCCGCCATATGGCTGCGCCCGTCCTTTCTATGGGCTAACGGATCGCAGAGCGTTAAGTCCAAGACGGCCGGATTTATCAAAAACACACGGAAAACCAAGCATGCTTCAGGGAATTCATGAGAAGCAGCAGCTTGGGCAGTGGGATGAGGAACGCTGGAATGAACTGCGGGCAACCTATCTGGATATGACCGCTAAGTTTGACGCACTGTTCGGCAAGTTGAAAGCCAAGCTGACCGAAACTGGTTTAGATGCGCAGACAAATATCTTTGTATTCAGTGATCATGGTGACTACACCGGGGATTATGGCATTGCGGAAAAAGTGCAGAATTGTTTTGATGATCCGGTATGCCATGTGCCGCTGATCATCCGTCCCGCGCAAAGCCTGGAAAGCAAGCCGCGGATTACGCCGGCTTTGGCGGAGTTGACAGATCTGACTGCGACCGTGGCGGAGTTAACGGGCATTGATTTGAATTATACGCAATTTGGCAAATCATTGGTTCCGGTATTGCGGGGATGTGATACGCACCGCAGCGAAGTTCATTGCGAAGGCGGGCGGATCCATGGTGAAGAACAATGTATGGAAAAGGGACATGGCCCACAATCGCAGTATTGGCCGCGGCTCTCCACTCAAGCCAGTGAAGGACCTGAACACACCAAAGCACTGATGTTGAGAAATCAACACTATAAATATGTAAAACGATTGTATGAAGAGGATGAACTTTATGATTTACAAAAAGATCCGATGGAATTGAATAATGTGATTCATGATCCGAAGTATTCAAAAGTGATCCTTGAATTCGAGCGAAAGGCTTTGATATTTATGATGAGCACTGCGGATTATGTACCGAACAGAAAGGATAAGAGATAAGATGAGTTTTCCAAAGAACTTTTTATGGGGTGGGGCCACCGCCGCAAACCAATGCGAGGGGGCATGGAATGTTGGGGGCAAGGGCGAAAGCTGTGCCGATCATATGACTTCCGGCAATCGGCAATCGCCACGCAGAGTTACCCGCAACATAGAACCGGGGGTTCATTACCCATCCCATGAAGCCATTGATTTCTATCATCATTACAAGGAAGATATCGCTCTGTTTGCCGAAATGGGATTCAAGGTCTACCGGATGTCGATTAACTGGACCCGGATTTATCCTCAAGGGGATGAAAGTACTCCGAATCCGGAAGGACTGGAATTTTACCGACGTGTATTTGAGGAATGTCATAAACATGGAATTGAACCGCTGGTCACGCTGAGTCATTATGAGATGCCGTTTGCACTGGCGGAGCGATATGGCGGCTGGACAAACCGACAGTGTATTGATTTCTTTCTGAATTATTGCCGTACCGTGTTTACAGAATATCGCGATCTGGTTAGTTACTGGCTGACCTTCAACGAGATCAATATCTTAGCCAGCAGCTTTGGCGGATATATGGGCGGCGGAATTCTGCCGGAAGCGGACAGCTTAATGTTTGGCGCCGGGGAGGAATCCAAAGTAGTCCGCTCCGCTCGCTTTCAGGCGCTGCATCATCAGTTTGTCGCCAGTGCGAAGGCTGTGATTTTAGCGCATGAGATCAATCCCGACAACCAGATCGGCTGTATGATCGCCGGCAATGCCTGTTATCCACTGACCTGTCAGCCGGAGGATCTGTTAGCGGCGCAGAAACGGATGCAAATGAGTAATTATTTCTGCGGTGATGTTCAGGTTCGTGGCGAATATCCGCATTTTGCCCGTCGATTCTTTCAAGAAAACGGAATCGAAATTCATCAGGAAAAAGAAGATGCCGCGCTGCTCAAGCAAGGACATGTGGATTTTTACAGCTTCAGCTATTACATGAGCAGCTGTGCTTCGAGCGATTCGGAACATGCGCAAAGCGCCGGGAATATGATGAGCGGTGTTCGGAATCCTTATCTTCAGACTTCCGACTGGGGCTGGCAGATCGATCCGAAAGGTCTGCGGTGGTATCTGAACGAAATTTACGGACGATATCATATTCCGCTGATGATCGTAGAAAACGGGCTGGGCGCGGTGGATAAGATCAGCGAAGATGGAAAAATTCATGATCCTTACCGCATCGCTTATCTGCGCGAGCATATTCAGCAGATGCAGCAGGCACTGGAGGACGGCGTCGATTTGATCGGCTACACACCGTGGGGATGTATTGACCTGGTCAGCGCATCGACCGGCGAAATGGAAAAACGATACGGATTCATTTATGTAGACAAGGATAACGAGGGGCAGGGTACGCTGAAACGGATAAAAAAAGATAGTTTTGACTGGTACAAAAAAGTCATTGCCACACAAGGCGAAGATTTAGATTAGGGTGAAAGGAGAAAATAATGCGAAAAATTGTTTTGTTATGCGCGGCTGGGATGAGCACAAGCGCGCTAGTTAAGAAAATGCAAGCTGCCGCTGAAGCAGAAAATTATGCATGTGATATCGCAGCTTATCCGGTGGCGGAGGCTAAGGTTCGCGGCGAGGACGCGGATATTGTTTTACTGGGTCCGCAGGTGCGGTTTAATGTCGAAAAAGTCCGTCAGCAGGTCAGCTGTCCGGTGGAAGCAATTGAAATGCGCGCTTACGGCATGATGGATGGCAAAGCGGTCATCAAACGGGTAAAAGAGGTATTAAAAGACTAATGGAAGGCTTAGAACTGATTAGTTTCCAGATTATCAGCGCGGTTGGTACCGCCCGGTCTTCCTATATAGAAGCGATTCATGCGGCGAAAGCCGGGCGTTTTGAAGAAGCGGAAGCCTTGATTAAACAGGGTCAGGAAATTTTTATCGAGGGTCATCATGCCCATGCTTCTTTGATCCAGCAGGAAGCGAACGGCGAGCCGATTCCGTTCACGTTGTTATTGATGCATGCGGAAGACCAGCTGATGAGTGCGGAAGCGTTTGGAATCCTGGCTGAGGAATTCGTTGCGGTCTATCAAAAGATGGAATAGGCGGCAAAATGAAATTAGTTATAAACGCTGATGATTTCGGCTATACGCCGGCTGTCAGCGCGGGGATTGTTGAAGGCGTTCGTCAGGGGATTATCCGCTCAACGACTGTTCTGTGCAATATGCCGGATCTCGAGACGACGCGGGAGCTTGCGAGGACTTGTCCTAAATTGAGACTTGGCGTGCATTTGACACTAACCTTGGGGACCAGTTTGACAGGTGGAGCGAGTTTTACCGATGCCGAGGGCAGATTTCTTTCGCGGGCGGATATTGTGTCCCAGCCCCTGGATGAACATGAAGTCTACACGGAGTGGAAAGCGCAGATCGATCGGTTTATCGACGTCTTCAATACCCAACCCACGCATCTGGATTCTCATCACAGCGTGCATGATATGAACGAGGCGATGCTGCGGATCACGCAGAAACTGGCACAGGAATATGAATTGCCTGTCCGCCGGGGAAGCGCCTATCGATTCGTTACGGGATTTTTTGGACCATCCGCAACACGCGAAACTCTAATCCAGATCTTGTCTGAGCATTTGAATGAAGATATCGAGATCATGACACATCCCGGTTTCTGCGATCTGAAGTTATACCGTGAAAGCTCGTACAACTGGCAGCGGCTGCAGGAACTGGATGTTCTCTGCTCATCGGAAGTCCAGTCCTTCATTTCGAAGCAGGGTATTGATCTTGCGCATTATTAAGGCCGGGATAGATCCAATGGCTATCATAAAACAGACAAAAAGGATGCAGGATTTCGCTGCGTTCTTTTTCGTATCAGATCGATTTACCTGAACGATTTTCAGGTATCCTTTCAGCCAGGAAAGATCTCTAAAGCACAATGTAAGCCCCTTCATTCAGAAACCGGAGACTGGAATTAAGGAAACAGGCTGGGAATAACTGTAAAAAACAGGAAATCCAGGGAAAAAACATCACTTTAGGCTTTTTTTAAAGGGCGAGTTTGAGTAAAATAGACTATGGAGGACGATGGATAATGAAATCTGCAATTATTATGGCGGCGGGCAAGGGTACACGCATGCACTCTGAGCTGCCGAAGGTGATGCACCCGGTCTGCCAGAAACCGATGCTGGGGCATATCCTTGACAATCTGAAAAAAATTCAGGTCGATAAGATTGTAACCGTTGTTGGTTTTGGCCACGAACAGGTGGAAGCTGCAATGAGCGGGCAGTGTGAGTTTGTGCTTCAATCCCCTCAGTTGGGAACCGGCCACGCGGTCATGCAGGCGGCGCCGATTCTAAGCCAGGCAGAAGGAAAAACCTTAGTCGTCAATGGGGATTGTCCCTGCATTCAAAGCGCAACCTATCAGGGGATGCTGGACGCCCTGGATCAGTGCGGCATGGTCGTGTTAACGGCAGTGCTGGACGATCCGAAACAGTACGGCCGGATTATCCGCAACGCTGAAGGCATGATTGAGAAGATCGTGGAATTCAAAGACTGCACAGAGGAACAGCGGAAAATCACGGAAATCAACACCGGCATCTATTGCTTCGACAATCAGGCTTTGTTTGAGCATCTCAAAGAAATCCGTAATGACAACGCGCAGCAGGAGTATTACATTACGGATTTAGTTGAAATTTTCAACCGCCATGGGTTAGGCGTGAAGGCCAAGATTGTGGAAGACAGCTTTGAAGCCAGCGGCGTCAATGACAAAAAAGAGCTGGCGCAGGCAACCCGCTGGATGCAGAAGCGGATCAACGAGCATTGGATGGAGGAAGGCGTCACGCTGATCAATCCGGACAGCACGTATATCGGACCGGACGTCGTCTTGGGCAAAGACGTCACATTGTATCCGAACGTCTATCTGGAAGGCAACACTGTGATCAACGACGGGACGACAATCCTTCCGCAGTCGTTTCTGGTTAACGCCGTGATCGGAAAGAACTGCACGGTCGACAGCTCGCGCATTACCGACAGCATCGTTCATGACGAAGTTAAAATTGGTCCTTACGCTCATCTGCGGATGAACTGCGAGGTTGACAGTAAGAACCGGATTGGCAATTTCGTCGAATTCAAAAACACCAAGTTCGGCTTCGACAGCCGCTGTGCGCATCTGACGTATCTGGGCGACAGCGAGATCGGATCGAAAGTCAACATTGGCTGCGGCGTCATCACCGTCAACTACGACGGGAAAAACAAGTTCCACACAGTTGTCAAGGACGGAGCCTTCATTGGCAGCAACGTCAATTTGATCGCGCCGGTGACGGTCGGCGAAAATGCCGTCGTCGCTGCGGGATCGACTGCGACTCAGGATGTGCCGGATGGGGATATGGCCATCGGTCGCGTACGCCAGGAAAACAAGCCGGGTTATGGTCTTATCTACAAAAACAAAGAGAAAAAATAAAAGGAGAAAACATGATCGAGAATGCAATTGTCTTCGCACTGTCCAGCAGTGTTGAACTGGCTCAGGAAATCGTAGAATACCTGGGCTTACCAATGGGAAAGATTTCTGTTAAGCATTTTGCCGATGGAGAAATTATGGTGGAGCCGGAGGAAACAGTTCGCGGCCGTTCCGTTTATATCGTCCAGTCGACATGTTCGCCGGTTTCCGACCGTCTGATGGAAGTGCTGATCGCGATCGACGCCTGCAAGCGCGCCAGCTCAGGGGAAATCACCGTCATCATGCCGTATTACGGGTATGCGCGCCAGGACCGCAAAGCGCGTGCGCGCCAGCCGATCACCGCGAAGCTGGTTGCGGATCTGCTTCAGACTGCTGGGGCGAACCGCGTCGTGACGATTGACCTGCATGCGACCCAGATTCAGGGCTTCTTCAATATTCCAATCGACGATCTGAGCGCCGTTTCGATGATCGGCCAGTATTTCCGTTCCAAGAATCTGGAGAATGTCGTCGTCGTTTCGCCGGACCATGGCGGAACCACTCGGGCGCGCCGTCTGGCCGACTGCCTGAACGCGCCGATGGCAATTATTGACAAGCGTCGGCCGAAACCGAATGTCGCGGAAGCGATGAACGTGATCGGCGAGGTTGAAGGCAAGACCGCGATCATCGTCGACGATATGGCGGATACCTGCGGCACGCTGATTGCCGGCGTCAACATCCTGAAGGAAAAAGGCGCGAAGGAAATTTACTTCGCCTGCACGCACGGTTTGTTAAGCGGACCGGCGATCGAACGGATTCAGAATTCCTACATTAAGGAAATGGTCATCACCAACACGATTCCGTTAAGCGAAGAAAAGAAGAACGGCACGGATAAGATCACGCTGCTGTCCGTCGGCTACATGCTGGCGAAGACGATCGAAGCGATCCAGCTGAAGAATCCGGTCAGCGCCGTTTACGATCTGTTCAACGACTAAACTGATTTCTCAAAAACGGGAATTTCCGAAAACGACGCGCCCTTGTGCAAAACGGGGCCGCGGGTTCAGGAAACGCCCGTTTTTTCTTTGGTCAAACGCAAAAGCGTCAGCGTGAGGAAAGCGGACGTGGTATAATGAAAGCGACAGAAACCGACAGAGTTCGACGCAGGTTGTCGATTCCGGGCTGGAGGCAGGTTCATGAGTAAAAAACAAAATCAGTCGATCATCCGCAAGATGATCAGCATCACCATCGTCGCTTTGATTCTGGGGGCAGTTTGCTTCTTAGGCGGCGTCCTGCTGGCGCAGCGCAGTCATTCCGGCAAGACGACGGTGACCAGCGACACCTTGTTTCAGCAGCTGCGTTCCGTCAGTCAGCTGACAACGGTGGAATATCATTACACGAATATGGGCAAATTTGAAAAAAACGCTGATCTCAACGGCTGGACGATTCCGCTGACCAAAGCCAGCTTTATTTTGGCGTATGACGGTAAAATTACAGCCGGGGTGCGGCTGGACGACGTTCAGATCGAAGTTGTGGACAAGACAATCACGATCACACTGCCGCCGGCTCAGATTTTAAGCCATGAGGTCGACGAGGCGAGCATTGAGGTCTACGATGAATCCAACAATCTCTTCAATCCGATCAGTATTTCGGATTACGCCGCATTCTCGAAGCAGCAGAAAATCGTCATGGAAGACAAGGTGATTGACGGCGGTCTGCTTGAGGAAGCGCGAAAAAAAGCAGGCGAGGTGATCAGCCAGCTGTTGACAACGGCCAATCCGGAATATACGATTCAGGTTCAGGAAGCGAAAGCGGCGTAAGGTACAGCTTCAAATAGCGGCATCCAAAAGGGTAAAGATAAAAAGAAGCAAGGTTTCCCTGTGAAGTGGGGAACCTTTTTTTTGTTTGAATTTCGCTTTTGAAAGAGTGCATAAACACGAAGGACGTTTCTGGTTATGGAAAAAAATTACCACTTTTTTCACGGCAGTTTCCGTGTCATGATGAAGTTTAACGTCGAAGAAGCACCAAAATTGTCCGGGAAACCGCGACATGTTTTGGTATGGTTTCTTGTTTGGACTTTGATTATGATGAAACCGAAGAAAGGAAATGCCTATGGAAGATCTCAATGAACGCCAAATTCAGATTTTGAGATTGTTGGCGGGGCAGACGGAACCGCTGCGGAATCCGGAACTGGCCCGGCGCTTTGGGTGTTCGATCAAAACGATCCAACGGGATTTCAAGCGCATTGAAATTCTGGGGTTGTCGCTGGGATATACGCTCTTACGCAGCAGTCAGGGAATTGTGCTGGACTGCGGCAATGCGGATCGCGGCCGACTGAACCGCTGGATTTACGGCGGGGATCGGCTGAGCTCGGGAGATTCCGTGGAAGACCGGCGACGCCGGATTTATCTGGGTTTGCTTCTCAACGCGCCTCAGCCCACGACAATCCGCAGCCTTTCGGAAGCGTATTATGTCGGAAGCAGTTCGATTGTGAACGATCTGGCCGCCATTGAGCAGCGGATCCGCGAAGCCGGACTGACGCTGAACCGCACGCGCGAGGGAACGTACATCACCGGAGGCGAGTTGACGATCCGCAATGAAGTTACGGAGGTGCTGAACCAAAGCCGCCATTTCCAACTGCTGCCGCCAAGCGGACTGCCAACACGCCTGAACGAGGAAAACCGGATGGTGCTGAGCGGAATCTACGGCGCTCAATCGCTGCGTCAGGTAGAACAGTGCGTGGGTGAGATCGAGGAAGCGATCGGTGTGATTCTCGGCGATATTTACTATATCAATATTGTTACGCACATCCTGATCGCGATGGAACGGATGCGCCGCCGGCGCTACATCAATCCCGGCGGCGTGATGAATCCGAAGCTGATCAATCCGCTGATTTATGAAAAGATTGCCGCATGCATCCAGAATTTCTCGCAAGCAGTACAGATTACGTTTCCCCCTAACGAGCTGTTATATATTTACACCCATTTTATGGGCTGCGGGGTCGGTGAGCTGCCGCAGCGGGAAGTGATCGGTCAGACGCTGCAATGCTCCCAGCCGGAAGTTCTTGCGTTCTGCGAGGAACTGATTCAGCGGATGGAAGCGGAAACGCAGGTTCAGTTTTCACAGGACGCGAATCTGTTTTACAGCCTGCTTCTGCATATCAATTCGATGATCACGCGAATTCAGTACAACGTCCGGATCGTCTGTCTGTTAAAAGAGAAGACGATCGCGGAATTTCCGCAGATGTACGCGCAGGTGAAAACCGCGGTGCTGGAGCTTAAGCAAAAGTATTATCCAAAACATTTTATTTCTGAGGATGAGCTGTGTTATCTCTGCCTGTATTTCCAGCTGGCGCTGGAGCCGAAGACACCGCGCCAGCGGGTACTGTTAGTATGTTCGACCGGTATCGGCACCTCACATTTGTTGAAGAAACGGGTAGCGACCGTCTTTCCGGAATTGGAGATCGTCGATGTGATCTCGCTGCGGCAGCTGAAGCACCGAAAGGCAGCCGATCTGGATTTCATCTTAACGACCGTCGGTATTGATTTTGAAATTTCCTGTCCGAGCGTGACGGTATCCGCGCTGCTGGATCCCAAGGATATCGAGGAAGTCCGGCGCTTGCTGAACGGATAAAGAAAGGGACTCTTATGTTGGATATCAGAGAAGTATTAATGGAAGAAAACGTCAATCTGGAACTGGAAGCCAGAACCAAGGAGGAAGTGTTCACGCAGATGACGCGCATGCTTTATGAAAACGGCGCGATCCGGGAGGAACAGCCGTTCATCGACGAGCTGGTTCACCGCGAAGCGGAAGGCGTGACGGGAATCGGCGAGGGGATCGCGATTCCTCATGGCCGTTCCGCTGTCGTGAACCGCAGCGTCATTGCGATCGGACGCACCCGTGCCGACGTCAGCTGGGAAACGTTTGACGACAAACCGGTTCGCTGCATTATTATGTTTGCGATTCGCGATGTGGATATGTCGCAGCATATCATGCTTCTGTCCCATGTCGCCCAGCTGTTATTGGATAAGGACGTGATCGACACGCTCCATCACGCCCGGACGGTTGAGGAAATCGTCACTGTTTTAAGAAAGGAGGAATCGGAATGAAGATCGTCGGAATTACAGCCTGTCCAACAGGGATCGCGCACACTTACATCACCAAGAAGAAAATTATCGAAGCGGCGAAAGTCTGCGGCTATCCTTGCCGGATTGAAACGCAGGGGTCGATCGGCGCGGAAGACGAGCTGACGGCGCAGGAAATTGCAGAGGCCGACGTCGTGCTGCTAGCGGTTGACGTCAAGATTACCGGGGAAGAACGCTTTAAAGGCAAACCGGTCGTGCGCTGCCGGACGGAAGACGTCATGCGCAACACGGAAGGCTTTTTAAAGAAGATCGAAGCGACGTTGAAAAACCATCGCTGAGATCTATGGCGGCGGATCATCGCCGTGAAAAGTCCGGGACAAGAACACTTGTCCCCCACAGGATCATGAAGCGATTGGCGTAACGGACTTCACGGTGGTCCGGCCTTGTCTGAAAACAAACCAGCTTAAAAAGAAAAGAGGGAGAGTTTAATGAATTGGAAAATCATCAAGAAACACATCATGACCGGGATTTCGTTTATGGTTCCGGTCGTCGTCGGCGCCGGGCTGTGCCAGGCGTTGGGCGTCATTCTCGGCGGTCCGAATGTCAAGGACGCCGTCGGCAGTTTCGCATACATCATCTACAAGGTCGGCAATCTGGGGATGTCCACGATGATCATTCCGGTCATCTGCGCCGCGATATCCTATTCCATCGCGGATAAGCCGGGCATTGCGCCGGGGCTGGTCGTCGGTTTGGTGAGCGCGGAAATCAAGGCAGGCTTCTTAGGCGGATTGGTCGGCGCGTTTTTAGTCGGATATGTCGTCAACGCCATGAAAAAATATATTCATCTGCCGGATTCGATGAAGGGCCTGATGCCAATTCTGATCATTCCGTTCTTCGCTTCGCTGATCTGCGGCGTGCTGATGTTTACGGTGCTGGGGACGCCGATCGCGTATTTCATGGAGGCGATGACGCAGTTTCTGGCGAATCTGTCAACCGGTTCCAAGTTTGTCTACGGCTTCGTCATGTCGGCCGGTTCGGCGTTCGACTTCGGCGGTCCGGTCAACAAGACGGTTTCCTTATATACGACAGCGATGTTGGCGGATGGAATTTATGGGCCGAAGGCGTGCCACATGGTCGCGTGCATGATTCCGCCGATGGGCGTGCTGATCGCCTGGGGATTAGCGAAGATTTTCCGCAAGCCGATTTATACGAATGATGAAAAGGAAAATCTGAAGGCCTGCTTCCCGATGGGGGTATGTATGATTACCGAATGCGTTATTCCGTTGGCGATGAACGATCTGTGGCGGGTGGTGCTGTCCAGTGTTCTGGGCGGTTCGATTGCGGGTGGTCTGTGCATGGTATGGGGCGTCGAGAGTCCGGTTGCCCATGGCGGCTGGTTCGTTATTCCAACTTTCACTAACCCGTTGGGATTCGTCGCGGCTTTAGCGATTGGCAGCATCATCATGGGCGTCGCATTGTTTGTTCTCAAGCGTCGTTTAACACCGAGTCAGGAAGCTTACGGCATTGATTATACGCAGGCTGACGACGGCGAAGTCGCCGAAGTCAACATCACGTTTTGATCAGAAACAGGAGGGATTTATCATGTTAATGAACATGCAGGAATTTTTAGCCGTCGCAGAAGAACATCACTTCGCGGCCGGCGCCTTCAATGTTACCGAGGTCGCGAATTTCCGCTGCGTCATGGAAGAAGCAGAAGCGCAGAAAGCGCCGACGATCATCGCGATCGCCGTCAATGAGCTTGACTTCTGCGGCCCTGAATTTTACAGCTATGTCCGCACGCGGCTGTTGGAAAGTCCGATTCCGTTTGTGCTGCATCTGGATCACGGCCGCACGCTGCAGGATATTCTGCGGGCGATTCAGGCCGGATTCACTTCCGTTATGTTCGACGGTTCCGAGCTGCCGTATGAGGAGAATATCCGCCAGACGAAAGCGGTTGTCGATCTCGCCCATCTAGTCGGCGTTTCCGTCGAAGGGGAAGTCGGAACGATCGGGATTATGAACTATTCCGATGAAGGGGGAGTCGATCATATCATCTACACCCGGCCAGAAGAAGTCATTGATTTCACAGCGAAAACCGGCGTCGACAGTCTGGCGGTCGCGATCGGGACTTCGCATGGCTTATATCCGGAAGGCTTCGTGCCGAAACTGCAGCTGGACTTGTTGAAAGAATTGAAACAGGTCAGTCCGGTGCCGTTGGTGCTGCACGGTGGTTCAGATAATCCGGATGAGGAAATCCGTCAGGCATGTCAGATCGGTATCCGCAAGGTCAACATTGCCAGCGATTACAAGGCAGCCTATTCACGGAAACTGAACGAAATCATGAATGAAACCGGCGAATTCAAGTTCTCAACCTTGATGCCGAAGGGTTTTGAAGCGGCGCGCGCGGTCATCCGGCACAAGATGGAGCTGTTCGGCAGCGTCGGCAAAGCGTCTGCTTATTGGGAGAAATTTCTATGAAAAAGATGGCGATCATCCATACCAGCGCCGTGTCGCTGCAGGATCTGACAGCCTTGTGTCAAGAGATCATGCCGGAGGTGGAAATCATCAACATCATCGACGATAGTTTGTTAGCGGAGGTCAAGCGGAACACCGGGATCACCCCGGCTGTGATCAGCCGGATGTGCCGTTATGTTCAGTCGGCGGAATCATTAGGTGTTGATTTGATCTTCAATCAGTGTTCCTCGGTCGGGGAAGCCTTTGCGATTGCCAGCCGGTGTACGGCGATTCCCACGCTGAGAGTCGACGAACCGATGGCGGAAAAGGCAGTGAGTCTGGGTGCGCGGATCGGCGTAATCGCGACGGTGGCGTCGACGGTAAAACCCAGCTGCGATCTGATCCGGACGACTGCCCAACGGCTGGGCAAGGAAGTGGCCGTGCAGGAATATCTGGCGGCGGAAGCGCTGGACATTCTGATGAAAGAAAAGGATGTGGATAAGCATAACCGGATTGTTCTGGCGATGATTCAGCGGGCAGCGGCAGAAAACGACGTCGTTGTGCTGGCGCAGGGCAGCATGATCACCTTGCTTCCTTATTTAAATGAAATGACCATACCAGTGCTGACCAGCCCGCGCTCAGGCATCGAGCGCGCCTGGTCGATGCTGCAGGAGAAAGAGTGAAGTCCATGGAAGAAAAAACTTATTTTCACAGAGTGAATGAACTGACGCCGACGCGGTTCTGGATCAATAATGTGACGCAGGAAGAGGCGAAGCGGGCCTTGGCGGAAGGGGCGTGCGGCTGTACGCAGAATCCGGCGTATGTCTGGAAGATGATGCAGCGGGAAAGCGAGCTGCCGGAAATCCAACAGTTAATAATGCGGCTGCGGGATCAAGGCGTCGCCCGGGATCAGATTTTGATCGCCGTGCAGCGGGAGCTGGTCGGCCGCATCGCCAAACTCTTTTTACCGCTTTATCAACAGTCGCAGGGGCGATGGGGATATGTCAGTATTCAGGGGGATCCGTTCCATGAGGATTGCGATTCGATTGTAAAGACCGGGTTGTTCAATCGGGAAGCGGGCGAGAATATTATGATTAAGATTCCTGTTACGGAAGAAGGGTTAAAAGCCATCAGTATTCTGGCGGCTCAGGGCGTACCGATCAATGCGACGGAGGTGATGTCGGTTCGTCAGGCCATGGATGTCGGTCGGGTATATGCGGAAGCGACAAGCCATTGCGTCAGGAAGGCACCAATCTATTACTCGCACATCACGGGAATTCTGGACGAATATCTGTATAAAACAGTACAGGAAACGGAGGTCGCCATCGCCTCAGATGTGTTGTTTCAGGCCGGTATTGCGGCTACGAAAAAGACCTATGCGATGACCCGGACCCAATATCCGGATGTCGGCTTCATCGGCGGCGGTGCGCGGGGACTGCATCATTTCACAGAGATGGTAGGCGCTCAGGCTTGCGTTACGATCAACTGGAAGGGGACTGCCGATCAGTTGATAGATCAGAATCCGCCGGTGATCGAGCGGTTTGCCCAGCCAACGCCGCCCGCCGTGCTGGATGAGCTGCTTGAGAAGCTCCCGGATTTCCGTAAGAGTTATTGCCTGCATGCGATCGAACCTTCGGAATACGAAGCTTTCGGACCGGTCGTCCTGTTCCGTTCGTCATTTGAATCGGCGTGGAAACAGGCGCAGTCCTTGATTGACAGTTTAATCGGCTAATTTGATTATCCCTGGCTGAAAACAGTCAGGGTTTTTTGAATGATTCCCCCGGAAATCAACGATCAACGACGAATTTCAGCGCAATCGTTCAAAATCGTGCGAAGAATTAAAAATATGTTATAATATTAGCTTTTATTTTTGCGCTTAATTTTGAATGATAATCTTGAAAATCGGCGATAAACGATGAAATTCAGAGTTATCATTCAAAAACGTGCACGAATTAGAAAAAGTGATATACTATTTGGCTTTTTTATGAATGCTTGGATTAAAAATCAACGATAAACAATGAATTTCTCAGTGATCATTTAAAATTAAAAAACAGTTACCATTTCATGGTATAATTTATTTTTATGATCAATGTGGCTCTGATAAAAGAGTATTTTTGATGATCCGCAGGGTGAAGGCTGGTATTCTTTCAGCTTAAACGACCCGGGAGGAAACGATCCTTAAGCATTGAGCGTCATGGAGTGAATTGGGAAAAATTGTGATTTGTTCCCATGAGTTTAATTTTAAGAAGATGAAAAAAAGCGAAGCTGGATGATCAGATCGCTTTTTCTTTGGGTTCGGTTTTTACGCAGCTGCCAATTCAGCTTCAGGCGTCATTTCGATGAACTGATCAAGATCAAATGAGTACAGATAGGCGCGGATTCTTTTGTCCGGAATCATTTCGCGCAGACAGCGCAGATAAATTGAAATCTGCCGGGCATACAACATTTTTAACTGGTCGGCCTGGGCATGACGATCACTCTTGAAATCAATCAGTATAACTTCATTTTCATCCTGTGCGACATAGTCCATCTGCCCCTGAATTAATTCGTTGCCGGAAAGGACGGCGAAGGAGAATTCCTTTTCAACGGACATTGTTTGACAGTGCTGAAATAACGGCTGTTTGTTCAGCTGAAGCAAAAGAAGGATGTCAGAACGTCTTATTTCCGGAAGCAGGCCGCGGATCTGACTTTCCGTCCAATCTCCTTCCGGCAGGTGTTCCACCGCTTCATGCAGCTGGATGCCCCGCTGAGCTGGCCGGACAGCTTTACTTTTTGGAAACAGCGCAGGAATATATGCGGTCTGTTCTGTTTCCGACGGCGTCAGGGTGACCGGTAAGGGCTTTTCTTCCGTATAGCGCGGCAGGGAGATGACCGCTTTGCGGCGGTGCTGAAGCTGCTGGACCTCCCAGCGATCTTCAATCGTCCGGACTTTCCAGAAGCTGGAGTTACTTTCGCACATCGCGGATAAAATCAGGTCCGTCGTCCCTTTGCGTTCCAGCAGCGTGTTCATCGTTACCGGTTTATGCGGCAGCTCGCCTTTGATCGTATCGACCAGAATCATCTGATTCTGCGCCCGGGTCAGGGCGACGTAGAGAATCCGGATATTTTCTTCCAATTCTTCCAGCGTGATTTTATATTCGATCGCCTGCCGGATCGCGGTCGGCCGCTTAAACCGCCATGGCAGCTCCAGCGCCGGCAGGCCGATCCCCAGATCCGCATCCGCAATGCACGTTTCTTTTTTATCCATAATGTCGATCCGGCTGCTCGCCCAGTAAAAGACGACAGGAAACTGAAGACCTTTGGATTGGTGAATGGTCATCACTTTGACAACGTCGTCCTCATTGCCAACGGGAATGGCTTCGGAGGTTTTTTCCTCGCTCACCTGGTCGATCATCGCGAGAAAGCCGGTCAGCGAATCGGAATGCTCGGCGCTGTATTGTTCCGCTTTCTGGCGAAGCAGGTCACAGTTGGTCCGCTGCTGAGCGGTACAATGCTCTTCATAAAAGTGATGAATCTGAAACAGCGCGTCAAGCAAAGCGCACAATCCCAGCTTTTGTGCGATGTCGTTTAACCGCTGCCGGTCAGCGACCAGCGGATGATGTTCTTCTTTCAGGATATCGAAGATCGGCCGGCGCTCCCGCTTCATTGCCAGACGTGCCAATTCCTCGTCATCCGCCTGATAAAAGTCAGAGGATAACACGGCGGTTAACGATAAATTATCGGCCGGATTGATCAGAATTCGAAACCAGGAAAGCAGAATCTGCATTGCTTCCGATTGATAGAACCCTGCTTTCGCGTCGATGTAATAAGGAATGCCTGCCTGATCGAAAGCTTGCTTCAAATGGGATTTAACCGCATGGGAACGCACGAGCACGACGTAATCTTTCCATTGCCGGAAGTCTGAGGTTTCGTGCATCGTTAAGATCTGTTGGGCGATGTACTGCGCTTTGATCTGATTGGCGGCGAGATTTTCCGCCCCCTCATCCTGATCCTTCAGCGCTTTGGTCATCAGCGCATGGAATTCAACCGGATAGTTGTCCTGCTTCTGAGCCGGAGCGCCGGTTTTTACGCAGTCGTGATCGGTGTATTGATCGGAACAGCCGGGAATGTTCATCAGCCGCAGAAACAGATCATTGTTGAAATCGACGATCATCTGCTTGGAACGGTAATTGCTGGAAAGGTGAATAAAACAATTTTCCGGCCGGGCGTCGTTCATCAAATTGCGCATGATCTGCGGCTTTCCGCCGCGGAACCGGTAAATCGACTGCTTGACGTCGCCGACGCGGAAGACGTTTGCGCCGCGGGAAATCAGATTGATGATCGCATTCTGCAGATCATTGGAATCCTGGAATTCGTCGACCATGATTTCATCAAAGCGCTCCTGATACCGCTTCGCGGCCAGATTGTTTTCCGCGGTTAAAATCTGATAGGCGAAATGTTCCATATCATCGAAGTCGATCCCTTCCTGCGCTTCCTTCAGCTGTGCATACAGCGCAAGGTAGTCGAGCGTCAGCGCCGTTAACGGCTTCATGATCGCATAGGTCAATGTCAGGTCGGAAAGCAGGGTTTCCTCGGTATAGGTCCGGCTGACAAGATCCTTTGCCAGCGCGTTGAGCTGTTTGCGCAGCGCGTTGAAATCCAGCGCGTCTTTCAGCGTACTGATCTTGGTCTGGATCGCGCCGAACAACGCGCGGCGGTATTCCCGGTAATCGTAATTTTTCGCAGCTTGAATCGCCGGCGCCAGCTTGCCGAGGAATAGAAGAACCTCGTTGGCCTGCTTTTCTTTGTCGGGATACGCGTCGAATAATATCCGCTGCATCTGGACGGCGCAGTCTTCCAGCCGTCCCGCTTCTACGGCGCAGCTTTCAAAGAAAGCTTCTTTTGCCGGGGAAGGCAGCTGATCGAGACGGGCGATCGGCGCGTAAGCTTCCGCTGCTGTTCGGATCCAGGCTTGCGGATCCTGCGACCCGGACGCTTTGGCCGCGATCGTCAGCACCGCTTTCTTCAGCTCGGATACATCCTCACTGCGGCTGGAAAATGTTTGCAGCAGTGTCGTAAACTGCGCGGGATCCTGCGCCATCTGCTTCCGGCAGGCGTGGGTAAACGCCTGCTCCTTCATCTGCGCTACTGCCGCATCGTCAAAAATCCGCTGGATGCGGGCCGGGTTTAGTCCGATCAGGGCGTAGTCGGCTTGAATGATCGACAGACAGAACGAGTGAATCGTGCTGATATGCGCGCTTTGCAGCAGGATCAGCTGCTGGCGGCAATATTGCGCTTCCTCTTCGTCCAGATCGGGTTCCTGCAGCTTGTCGTTCAGACTTTGCAGCAGTCGTTTTTTCATTTCGCTGGCTGCTGCTTCGGTGAAGGTCATCGCGACGATGCGGTCGATGCTGATGTGGTCTTCGAGCATCCGTTTCATTAACCGCGCGACCAGGACGGTTGTCTTGCCCGCTCCGGCTGAAGCAGAAACCAGAATGTTATGATCGGTCGTATGAATCGCCTTGAGCTGTTCCTCACTCCATTGAATCGCCATCCCGCACCTCCTTTCCTTCTTCTTTGCCAACCAGCGCCGCCGGTTTTTTCGGCGCTTTGCGCAGCCGGCAGACAGGTTTGAAATCACAGAATAAACATGCGCCTTCAACCGGATCCAGCTCTATCCGGCCTGCGCTGAGCTGTTGGACCAACAGCTGGTAAAGTTCCAGAATCAGTGCCTGGACATTGTCGAAGTCTTTCAGGCTTCGGACTTTGACCTGACCGTCTTTACAGGTTAGTCCCTGTACGTGCGTGCCGTCGTAATCCAAACCTTCGCACTCCTTCATCGTCCAGCCCTTGAGCTGATGGCTGCTTTGCAATTCGCTCATCCATTCATCGCGGTCAACGTCTTCAATTTCCATACGCCGGCCGTTCAGCGAAGCTTCGCTGACGCTGATCGTTTCATTTTTTAAGGAACAGTAATACGCGCCGGCCGGTTGCAGCCCGAGCTTGCGGACGGCAATGATCAGGTAGGTTAACAGCTGCAGCTGGAGTCCGGCTTTGACCCTGGCTTCGCTGAGTGTTTTGGCGGAGCTTTTGTAATCCAGAATCCGCAAGTCGTTGAGGCAGGTGTCAATGCGGTCGATAATTCCATTTAAGCGCACGGTGACGCCGCCGGTTTCAAGCAGATCTTCTTCAAAGCGGAGTTCCTGAAAGGCGGGTGCAAACGAAGTGTTTTCCTCCATGGCGGCCAGCGCCTGAAGCAGCTGCTTTAAATTCAGCTGCATCCGCCGCTGAATCTGGTCGATTTCGGCATGTTGATCAGGAAACAGAGCGTCGAGCTGCTGGAAATAAGGATTCAGGATCGCGTTTATTTCTGTTTCGCTGAGGCTGGCGTAAGCCTTGCCCTGAGACCGGATACCCTGTTCCAGCAGCGCGTGCTGGATCGTACCGGTTATGGCGGCATCTACCGTTGTCAAACTGCCTCTGGATAAGCGCAGACCGCTTTTGAGGAAGTAGGCATAAGGACATTGGAAATAAGTTTCAAAGGAAGAAATACTGCCGCGCAGCACATGATCCGGGGCAAACAGACGGCGGGCGGTATCCGGCGATAGCTGATGCCGCTGATCGGAATAGACCTCGTTTTGAACCAGCGGCCACAGCACGGCGCGGGTGGCCGCGCGCTGTTCAATTTCAAACGCGACGTCCCAGCTCTTGCCTTCGTAGTTGCCGGCAGCGTAAGAATAGATCAGGCAGTGGGATGCGCTGGTGTAGATCCATTCCAGCTGGCGAGTGTAATGATCGTAGCGCTCAGCCTGGGATGGCATCGAAGTGGTCTTCAGATAATCCTCGTCAAAGATCCCGGTGGCTGCGATATTTCCCGGGAAACTATTCTGATCCGCGCCGAAAAGAATTGTCAGCGGCCGGCAGGGAAGCGGATGCTTCAGATCGGTGATCGCGATTCGGCCGTCGACTTCTTCGCTGATTTCCAGCTTTTTCTGCGCAAGCAGCGCCATGAACATGTCGAGAGCTCCCGGCTGTTCCAGCAGATCCCAGCAATCCTCCAGCGTGGTCTTCAGATTTAATAACGCCCGCCGTTCCAATTCGTCATTTAAGCAAGAATGCTGACGAAGCAGTTCATAGCAGCGGGTGAGCTTTTCGCTCAGCGGGACATCCTCCAGCAGCGGAAGCAGCCAGGGAAGCAGCTGTTCATGCACGCTCTGAGCCTGCGATTCCAGCCGCAGCAGATTTTCTTTTTCAATGATATTGAGCAGTGTGTTGCTTTCCAGCGCCTGCTGTACATGCGTGAAAACCGGCTTGCACAGATCGTTCAGGTCAAAAACAAACTGTGTCAGATACTGAACATACGCCTCGGAAATCAACGTCGGATAGGTTTTCAGCTGCAGCGTTGTCAGAACCGCCGCGATTGACGGCGCGCGGGTCAGCGACACCAAAGCGTCAAAGCAGCGCAGGATTTTCGATGGTTTCTGATAAGCAACCTGGGCCGCCGGCAGCTGGTAACGGGTCAGTACGGAGCGGACCAGCCCGCCGTCGCGCTGACTGTTGCACAGAATGATCATGACTTCCTCCGGCTTCCATTGCTCGCGCAGCAAAAGCTGGGCCAGCCCCTCTGCTTCCTGCCGGGAATTCAGCGCCTTGTAAAACCGCGTTGTCCGCGGCTGCGCCTGCTTCAGCGGCTTGAACCGCAGCCCCTGCGCCTTCAAAGCATCAAGTAAACGCTGCTGATGCAGATCCTCGATCCAGCCGGGCGTGCACTCGGCCCCGCTGAAATCGAGCGTCTGGGTTTCGGCGAGAAAACGTTCTTCCTGCAAATGTGTAAAAGGAAGATCGGCGATCAAGGCCAATAACGCCTTCAATTCCCGCTGCCCTTCGCTCTTTTCCGGCAGCTCAGCCAACGTCAGCCCGTAATCCTGCATCAGTCGCCGAAACGCAATCAGCTGGCGATGAAAATCAGGATAACGCACCATTTTGCGATAGACCCGGCAAACGCTCTCTGCCCCCTGAATCCGCATCGACGCCATCAGACTGTCCCGCGTCGCGTTTTCATTTGCCATCGCCTGCGCACGGATCAGTCCGGATACCGTCCCGAGGGCATAATGCGTCAGAAACCGCCCGTTCTGTTCCTGAATCTTCGCTTTGATCAACAGGCTGTGCAAATACCCCGGCGCCAGTAAATTTGGAATTTTCATGATGATCGCCTCCGCTGTTTTCAATATGCTTCATTTTATCATAGAAGCCCGTCCGCGGCAAAAGCCAGAACTTGCCTGAAAACGCAAAAACAGACGAATTTCAGGTTCGTCTGTCAGCGATTAATCAACAAAAGTGTCTGATTCTCGTCCATCGCCAGTTTTTCAAGCGTCGGATGCGAAGCTTCAACGATCAATGGGGCCGATCGCATGCCATCGTCGTCCATTGTATATGTTTTTCCTTCCCGCATGCCCCGCAGAAGAATCTTCAGCGCCGTGCGGAATTTGTCCGAACTGCCGTGAATCGCAACGATATTGACGGTTTTAACATATTCGTAATTCGGCGGATTAAGCTGGTCGTTATAGCGTGGTTCATACTCGCCCGGCGGCAGGATCAGCTGCAAACTGCCGTAGCCCAGCTTTGGATTCTCGCGGAAAACGATCTCGTCAAAAGCAAACGATAAATAAACTCTGTCCAGATCATCCGTTTCCATCAGATGGATGATTTGCGGCTGAAACAATTCCGGGAAATCCTGGCGGATCGGAACCTCTTTAAAACTGGAGAATTCGACCATCGTCAAGGGGACGCCAATGCCTGTGATCACCACGCTGATGATCAGCGCGATCAACAGCGGCCGTTTTTTCGTCGCCGGATGCACGATCCGCCACAAGGCGGCGACCGCCGTCTGGAAAATCCCGATCAAACCCAGACAGATCAACATGAGGCCCCACAGCTTCGCGCCTTGAAATAACAGGAAAACCAACAAGCCGAAGGCAAAGCAGAACGCAAACTCGCCCAGTCCCAGCGGAATCAGAATCATCAGCGTGATCAGCTGGACGATCCCGATCATCAGCCGGGCGGCAATTTTTCCAATCCCCCAGCCCTGCTTTTCAGCCGTTTTTTCCTCATTATTATAATAAGGGTAACGGCCGCGCGGCTGAATCAGCGGATCGATCGGATCTTCCAGAATCCGCGGTTCGTCGAATTCCTGACTGAACGCCTCGTCGATTTCCGCTGCGATCTGCTCTTCCGTCTTCGCCGCCGTTTCCGCCTGGGCAAAGGCTTCTTCCTCTTTGCGCTGCTGCGCTGCTTCGTTTTCCGTCTTCGCAAGATTTGAATTTACAGTTTGCGGGACGCCGCTTTGGGGAGAGCAGGCGTCGTCATGGCGCCTGCCGAAATTGAACCGGAGCGGTTTTTCAAACAAATCCCGAAGGGTGACCGGCTTGTTTTCCAAACCCTGAGAAATAAAGCTCGCCATCAGCAGGACGACCAGGCAGAGATAAATCAGGTTGATCGCCAGACGAACGAAGAAGTTCAAAGCTGCCGCTAAAAAGCCCGGCAGGATGGCGCGCAGAAGACTGACGATCAGGGCTTCCAGCAGGGAAAACGGGATTTTCATCAAACCGACGATCACCAGTGCGATCAATACCAGCGCGATCAGCCGGATCATGGCCTCGACGCTGAGGGTGTTGAAGTGTCCGGCGAAGTAGCTGACCACGGAGTCGATCCCCTGGGTCATCACGTCCACCACATTGTCGATGATATCCCGGCTTGAATCGCGGGTGTACTTTTCGTTGATTTTGTACGCGCTGAGAATTTCCCGCGCCAGATCGTCGAGGTTGCCGAAGTCGGCGACCGCTTCATCCTCGGTTTTGCCTTCCTGCAGCTTGTTGTCGATATACCCGGAATACTCGTCCAGAATATCCTGGATTTCATCGCGTTTCAGCAGATGCAGCTTGTGTTCTAATTTATCAAGAAATTCCTTCTTGGTCATCGTGATTTCCCCCTTCCAGGAATAGATTTAATTGCTTGGAAAATGCCAGCCATTCCGTTTTGAGCTGATTCATCGTTGTCAATCCCAGCGCGGTGATGCGGTAATACTTGCGCGGCGGTCCTTCGGTAGATTCCACCAGGTAGGTTTCGAAATACTTTTCGTTGGTCATCCGCTTGAGCAGCGGATAAATCGTGCCTTCGTTGACTTCGACGACTTCGCAGACCCGCTTGACCAATTCGTAGCCATAGATGTCGTGCTGACTGACGACAACCATGACGACCAGATCGAGCACGCCTTTTTTAAATTGTGCGTTCATGGCGATCCTTCCTTCTGATTACCATGCTAAACCCACTACTTTGCATTGTCAAGTAGCTAAACAAGATAATTTTGCCAGTTTTTACGGCTTGGGGACAAATTTTACTTTTTTTTATTGCCTGATTGTGATAAAACAGATATAGAAGAAACGAAACAGGGGGACCAAACGAAATGGCAATTTATCAAATCTTAGAAGAAATTAAAGATGTCAGAAAAGAAGGAGAGCTGTGCGAGTTCAACGGCTACCTGGAAGATTACCTGGAAGTCATTGATTCTTCCGAAGATCAGCCGATGAAGGATATCCTGCACGCACTGTTTGAAGAAAATCATGATTTGAAGATCTGCGTGAATCTGCGCGCCGATATCAACCGGCAGGTGATTTCCAATCAGATCATCCGGTATAAAGATGCATTTAAGCTGCAGGGGCATCCGGTGATCTGCCCGATCATCGTTTATGGCAAGCAGGACGATGCCGAACGCGCGCTGATCTTAGTCAAGCACAGCGACCGCAGCTATCTGTATGCCAAGGGTCTCTATTATACGCTGACGGAGCCATACAGCTTCCTGGCCGACTGCAAGAACGAGCTGGTCGCAGTGACCGCCGAGAGTGTCGACGGCGTTCTGGCGACGTTCCGCAAGCTGTTCAGCGTCAAGGCCGGCGCACTGCAGCGGGAAGCGGACCGCAGCCGTTTCTCCAACTATGAACAGCTGAAGAAGGATGCGCTGGACGAAGCGGAAGCCGTCAGGGAAAATGCGGAAACCGAGCTGCACGAAGCGGAAGACAAAGAAGCGGCGATCTATTCGCTGGTTGTTCGTTGGTTCTTGTTGAAAAAAGTGGTTTACGTTCAGTACATGGTCAATAAAGACATGCTTCAGAACGTTCATGAAGGCAACATCAAGAAACAGCGCAATCAGGCGAAGATCAACGCTGACGAAATCCCGTTCATCTCTTACAGCGAACTGTGGAGAAGCATCTAATCCAGTAAATCAAGCGGCAGTCATGGGAAAATCACTCATGACTGTCTTTTTTTTGTGTTTCGGCATTTTTCATTGAGCAATCGCTTAAAAAATCCGGAATAAGTAGAAAATCTAACCAAAAAATAACCTCGCTTTGATAGGATATAACCATCAGGAGGTGCATCGAGTGCAAAAAGAACGGGTATTCTGGTTCTTAAACCGAATGATCTTTCCCCTTCCCGGGAAATCTGATCAAAAAATGACGCTGCGGCAGTCCGCGCAGAGGTCCAGGATGAACTTCCGTAACGGACTGACAGAGAAGAATCCGCCAGGACCGGTATCCTGAGTGCAAAGGATTCGGATTCCACGGTATAAAAGTTTCAAATATTCTGAGAGGAGCAGGAAAATGCAAAGAAGTCTACAAAATCTGATGAATAAGCTGTTGAAAACCGGCGTAGCCATGATGTTGGCTCTGACCGCAATAAACTATCAGTCCGTCATGGCGGAAGGCGCTGAGCCGAAACAGCCGGGCGAAGGGAATACGGAAATGCGGGAGGGTCAGAATAATGATCAGGAATCGGAAGCCGGGAACACTCCGGCGACGGCTGATCCGGTGAATTCGCCGACGCCGACCCCGGAAGTCGCGCCTACGGCAACCCCGGAAGTCATGCCGACCTCGACTCCGGAGGCCACCCCGGCAACAACGCCGACTTCGACGCCGGAAGCCACCCCGGAAGTCACGCCGACTTCGACGCCGGCGGGCGATGAAATCCTGAATCCCGATCTTGAAAATTCACAAACATTCGATTACAAGATCACCTATGTGATCGAGCCGGAAGCAGCGGCAATGATCGAAGGCCCATCCGGCATGAATGCGGAAGACGAAGCTGTCTTCACGGTTGAACCGGCTCAGGGATATCAGATCGTCAGCGTCATGGTGAACGATGAACTGACAGAGCCGATGAATACGGCGGATGAAACAGAAACAGACGGCGCTGAAAAAGTAGCCGTGCAATATTCCATTGCCTCAGCGCAAGACGATGTCACTGTCGTCGTAGCACTGGAAAAAGAGGAAACCCGCATGCCTGCCGCCGTCTATACCGCTGAAACGGAAGACGCAATCATCACGGTATCCGCACCGGAAGGCGCATTTAGTGAAGAAGTCCGGCTGCAGGCTGAAAAGATTACGCAGCCGGAGGCACTGGAAGCCGTGGCCGATCAGGTTGAAGACGCGCTGGATGAAACGCAGCTCCTCGTCGCTCTGGCCGCTTATGATCTTACATTTTACGCGGTGAACAGTGGGGAAGAAGTGGAGCCGGACAGCGGTGTTTCCGTCAATATCAGCTTGAAAGCGCCGCTGACGGAAACCCTTTCAGAAGTTGCTCAGGAGTCGGAAGTGCAGGTTGTGCACGTGCCGGACGACGCGGCGGCTGAAGTCGTCGCCTCTGCGCAAAATGCCAAAACTACTGAAATTACCTTTGAAACAGAAAGCTTTTCCACCTATGTCATCACGATGACGACGAAGGCGGCAGCCGGGTATAACGATAACGTTTACGCGACGCTGCAGGCGGCCATCAACGCCGCCGCGCAGGCAAACGATGCCAATCCGGTGATCGAGCTTCAAACTGACGTTGCCGAAAGCGTGACCGTACCGAAGGCGAAATTTGCGCAGCTGACGATTCATTTGAACGAAAAGACCTGGACGACAAACGGCGCATCGGCGATCACCGTCGGCAGCGGTTCCCTGAAAATTGAAAACGGAACGATGGAGGCGGCGGATGTTTACCGTCTGATTACCGCCAACGAAGCCGATGTATCGGTAACGAACGTTACATTTCTGGGCGGATACAACATTGACAACGAAGAAACAATCTTGATCAACAGCAACCGAAAATCCGCAGGCGGCATGGTGCTGGTGGTTAACGGAAATCTGACCGTGGACGCCTGTACGTTTGACGGCGCAGCCAAAGGAATGGTGAGTGACGTCGTTTACGGCGGCGCGGTCGCCATGATCTCCGACGACGCCGATCAAACGCTGGCGTTCTCATTGACCAATTCAACGTTCAGGGGAAATCTGGCGCAGTATGGCGGCGCAGCAGCCCTGATCATCGACGGTCAGGCCGCTGGCAGAACGATTGATCTGACAGTTGAAAATTGCGAGTTTGCCGATAACCGGTATCTGTCTAACGGCGGCGCGCTCTACGCCACAATCAATAACGCCAACTCCAACCCGACCTTCAACGTCACGATCAACGGCGGGCAGTTTGCAAACAATAAACCGCTGGCCAACAGAGGCAACGGCGGTGCGCTGAGTATCCAGGGACAGACAAACGCTGACGCTTCGCTGAAGATTGCCGGCACGACAATCACCGGTTCGCAAGCCTTGAGCAGCTATGGCGCAGCGATCTCTGCCGAGAAAATTCCGGTGACGTTAACAAACGTTAAAATCAACGACAATATGACCTCAGGCAATGGTACGGTCTACGTAACCGAGAGCAGTCTGGTAGTGAAGGATTCCGAATTCAAACAAAATTCCGCGTCCAGCGGCGGTGCGATTTATCTGAATAAACCGACGGCAGACTGCCTGTTCCAGAACACGCTCTTTGACGGGAACCAGTCGACCGCGACATCGAAGTTCGCAACCAACGGCGGCGGCGCCGTATTAATCAACGCCATCCCGAATAACCGGAATCTTCAATTCGAGAACATCACGGCGATCAACAACAGTGCCAAATACAATGGCGGCGCGCTCTCGTTGAATGCCAGCGGCGCCAACGAGATTCACGTCGAGATCAGCGGCCGGATTGAAAACAACACGGCGGAAAATAACGGCGGCGGGATTTATCTCAATAAGATCAAAACGACGACGCTGGCGGATGTGATCATTACCGGCAATACCGCGAACAAGACGTATCAAGGCGTTGGCGGCGGCCTGTATCTGGCGCCGGTCTCCGGAGCCGTTCTGAACTTGAACGACGGCACGCGGATCTACAAGAACTTTACGCCGCACGATACAATGGTCAACAGTCAGGCCGGCGCTGTCGGCGCTTCCTCTGAAATTCTGGCGGCGAACACCGCGTCCGCCAAAGCGACCATCAACATCGCGGAATCGGCCTTGAAAACGGAAACGGAAGACGCGATCTATACGCTGAACCTCTATACGCAGAAAAATTTAAAGGACATGTATCAGGGCTATTACAGTCTGGTGGAAGTACCGAAGCGAATTTATTTAGCAGCCGACGAAACCTTCCATACCGGCGAAAACGATCAGGTAACCCGGACGTTGGCGGAAGCGGCGCAGGCAGCGCAGGATCAGGGACTGAATAAAATTTATGTCTGCACTACCGTCACGGTCACGGCGGCCGATGAGGAAATTCTGAATCAGCGCGGACTGACGCTGGTCCGCTGCAGCGAGCACCACGACTCCTCTTTGCTTGAGATCAAAGGCGAAGTGACGCTGGACGGCGCGCATCTGGACGGCGCCAGCATTGAAAGCCGGAATTCGCTGATTTCGGTCGGCAGCAACGCCAAATTGAACATCACCGGAACGACGTTGATTGAAAACGGCGTAGCGGACTACGGCGGCGGAATTATCGTGAATCAGGGCCTGCTGAACATGACCGGCGGTACAATCCGCGGCAATCATGCGACAAAGCTGGGCGGCGGCGTTTATGTCCAGGGATATAAGGCGGTCGTTAACTTTGACGGTGGTACGATTATCGGCAACCATTCCGCGGTTTATGGCGGCGGCGTCAACGTAAGCGATAAAGGAACGGTGAACTTCGGTCTGTATGACGGCCGGACGCTTGTTACCCAGAATACCAGCGTCAGCGAAGGCGGCGGTATTTGTTACGAATATTCGTCGCAGGGCAAGATCTATCTTGCGACCTTTACCGACAATGAATCCACGGCCAATTCCATGTATGTCAGCGGCGGTGCGATCTCGATCCAGCAGAACGCTTCGGTAGAAATGAAGAACCTGTATGCGAGCGGCAACCGCTCGACCAGCGGTTATGCGCACTATGGCGCGCTGTATACCTGCCCGACTGGGGAAACGGCGATCTTTGAGATCAACGGCGCACTGATCATCGACAACAAAGATAAGAACAATTACAGAACCACAGATATTTATCACAACAGCGGCCGGGACGGCAATCGAGTTTACGTTTCCGACGTTGCGCCGGGCGGCGGCGAGATCACATTTGTCCGCAGCAGCAATCCGGATGAAGTGCTCGACCGCAGCGCTTACCAGTATACGTCAAATTCCTTTTCGATGATCAGCCAGGCTTCCGAGCAGACCCGACAATGGGCTAAAGAAGCGGCCGAAGCGCACGGCGTCGTCGTGACCGGAAACCGGGGCGGCGGCCCGGGCTTCGCGATCGCCAACAACGGTCATTTACAGATCGGCTCCGATACCGAGGCATTGCAGGTGATCAAGACCTGGACTGACGCCAATGGCAAACCGTTAAAAGAACATCCGGATCAGGTGCTGGTCTACCTCATGCGCGATGGCGTATCGATCGATGAAACGACCCGCAAAGACGCCTCGGTCATCCTGTCCGAGGACAATAACTGGAATTATATCTGGACGAATCTGGAACCTGGCCATGACTGGACGATCGTGGAAGCGGGAATCGACGGATACTCGGCGATCATCAGCGAAAAGGTCAAGGCCGACGCACCGTTCAACGGCGAATTCGAAGTTGAAAATTTCTATCAGGTCAAACTGGATAACCGCAAGGATGCGCAGGTCAAAAACTATACCCTCTCTGTTGGAAAAACGGTGATCGAGCCGCAGCCTTCCGACGCGGTGTTTGAATTTACAGTCAAGCTGGGTCCGACAAAAAACAAGTTGTCCTATTATATCACGTCGGCCGACGGCCAGAAAGGCAAGCTGAAGCCGGTCTACGATTCGGAAAACCTGACGATCGTCTTAAAAGGCGGCGAGCAGTTTACGTTAACAGGTCTTACGCAGGGAACGGAATATTCCATCGAAGAAGCCAAAGGCGATTACCTTGTCTACATTGACGAGGTCTTCACGGAAGACCGCACGGCCTCCGGCGTCGTGATGAACAACGCGATCGAGATTGCCTACACAAACATTGCCAAGGTCAACCTGGCGATTGAGAAACAGCTGCAGCGTTACAGCGAAACGTACAAAGGCGCAACCTTCGTCTTTGAAATCACCGGCACACCGGAAGATGAAAACAATCCGGCAGGAGCCTATAACAACATCGTCGCGCTCACTTTTAACGGCGCAGGTTCTGAAACCGTGGAAATCAACGATCTCCCTTACGGACTGAACTATACAGTGAAAGAAATTTACAGCGGCAGCGTCTATGATGCCGCAGGGGCGGATACCTTCCAGCTGCCGGTCTCGCTCTGGAGCGCGTCGGCGGATCAGATGCCGGAAGGCGTTACATTGATGAGTGATGAAAACGGACGCCGGCTGGGCTTGAAGGTGACGGCCGTCAACGATTTCAACGAAAATCAGAACAGCGGCAGCGGCGTGATCAACAAGTATGCCGTTGACAACGGAAAGATCGAAGTCACGCCGGTTTACGAGAAGGCTGAATAAGGAGGAGTACCAATGAAAAAGAATTTCTGGAAAAAGCCCTACGGAGCAATCGCCTTGATCATGGCACTCGTTCTGGGCTTCGCCGTCAATCCGTCGCTGGCTTATTTCACGGATTATACGACGGCTGCCGGCACCGCTCCGGTTGCGCTGGAGCCTTCCCATACGGAGATCATCGAGATCTTAAACGGATTGGATAAACAGATTCAAATTAAAAATACCGGAACGTCGGAAGCGTTTGTCCGGCTGCAGATTTTCTATCCTGCGCTGGACAATCTGGATGTCAAGATCACTGCCGGCGCCGGCTGGGTTTGGGAGGAAGCGGAAAACTGCTGGATTTATACAGAAGTGCTGAAGCCGCAAGCGAGCACCACGATCGTTCAGGTGGATGTCGACGAAACGAAGGCCGGAAGCCTGACGCAGGATTTCCAGATCGTCGTCGTTCATGAAAGCGTTCAGGCGCTCTATGACGGCGATCATCCGGATTGGAACCTGAGCTGGTCCCATGGAATGGAAAAGGGGGAATAAGCGGTGCGTAAAATAAAATATGGTCTGATCGCCTGCGCGGCCGTGCTGGTCATCGCCCTGGGCGTCGGTGCGGCCCGGGCAGTTCCGGCAGCCCGCAATGAAGAATATACGGCTGAAATCGCGACCAGCGAACTAACGGTCGGGCTTGTGGAAAACGGCGTGCTGATCCCCAACGAAGGCGAACTGTTGACGAATACGTTTAAGGAAAACGTCATTCCCGGCAAGAATTACACCGAAGAACTCAGCGCTGTGAATACCGGCGAGGTCGAGGAATATATCCGCGTCATCGTGACCCGGCGCTGGGTCAAAGTGGTCAAAAACGAAGATGGATCGACGACGGTGACCGAGATTCCGGAAACGGAACTGGATCCGGCGCTGATTCGGCTGTCGCTGAAGGATACCGACTGGATTGTTGCTCCTGCCTCCGGAAACAAAGAACAGGTTGTTCTCTATGGAAAACACATTGTAAAAGCTTCGGAAACGGTGATGTTCAATACAGAAATCTCCGTCGATCCGAAAGTCGCTTCAATCCTGACCCACACCGGATCGGAAAATGGATCGGTCGTGTCTTCTTATGATTACGATGCGGACAGCGTGCAGCTTCAGCTGATCGCCGAAGTGGACGCCGTGCAGATCAATAACGCACAGGACGCGATCTTAAGCGCCTGGGGCGTGAAGGTCAACATTGCGGATGATGGAACTTTGAGTTTGGCGGAATAGGAGGAAAGTTAACATGAAGATGATGAAAAAAGCCATGAGCTTTCTGATCGCCGCCGGATTTCTGATCACGCTGGCAACGCCGGTATCCGCAGAAAGTCAGACTGGATCGGATCAATGGCAGGTCGCGTTTGACGGGCAAAAGATGAAAGCCAATTATACCGCCGCGGATTTCGCTGACTCCTTCAGCGATCTGCAGCCGGGCGATACTGTCAGCATTGAGATTACACTGAAGAATGTCTGCGGGGAAAAAGCAGACTGGTACATTCAGAACAATATTCTGGATATTTTTGAAGAAGCGGATGCGGCCGATGGCGCGTATACCTATCAGTTAACCTATACGGAACCGGGTGCTTCAGCTGTGACCCAGGTGCTGTACGACAGCCGCTCAGTCGGCGGGGAAAGCACGGAAGGCGGCGCGGGCTTAAATCAGATCAATCCGACGCTGGGCAGCGATTATCTGTATCTGGATACGCTGGCGGATGGCGAACAGGCCAGAGTAACGTTAACCTTGGGACTGGATGGGGAAACGCTGTTAAACGCCTATCAGCGCAAATCAGCGGCCTTGTCGCTGTACTTCGCGGCAGAGATTGCCGAGACGACCGTAACGGTCAATGAAACTAAAACGAACACGATCGTGAATACCGTGGTGAAAACGATTGTTTCCCCGCTGACTTCCGATGGAAGCTCGCTGCCGCTGCTCGGCGCACTGGCCGTTGGCGCGGTGATCGTGCTGATCGTGCTGATCGGAATCTATAAACGCAGAAAAGCAAAGGAGGAACGGTAAGATGAAGAAAATGATGCGGGCGCTTGTCACATTCCTGACGTTATGCTCGTTGATCGCCAGTCAGGCTGCGGCGCTGAGGGCGGAAGAAAATCAGGGCTATGGCTATTCGCTTACGCTGTCCTCCGGTTCCGGAGCCTTTACTGAAATCATGGCTGATGCGGTGACGGTCAACGGCAATCCGGTTCAGGCAACCGCAACGGATCATGAAGTGACGATTTCCGGACTGCATTATGGCGACGCCGTGCAGCTGAATGTTCAAACTGAAGGCGCGGTGACGCACGCGGATGGTCGATATCATGTCCGCGGCTACCGCCTGAGCGGGCGCGACGCCGTCGTGGAAAACAATGAAGTCATTACGGTAAAAGGCGACGCCAGCTACGTTGTGGCGTACAGCGTACCGGGGAATCTGGTGGCTTACACGATTCATTACGAAGACGCCGAAGGACAGACGCTGGCCGCTTCCCAGACATTCTATGGCACGATCGGCGATCCGATTTCGGCAGCCATGCTGAACATCGACGGCTATGTGCCGACGCCGGCTTGCCAGCAGCTGATTCAGAACACGCGTCTGGCTGCGGAGAGCGCGGAGAATGAATTTACGTTTATCTACGAAGCCTCCGCCGTCCGCACGACGACCAACACGAACGTGGAGACCGTAACGCGCACGGAAGAAGTGACGAATACAATCGGGGTTCAGGTCAACAATCCGCAGCCGCCGGTCAATAACGGCCAACAGGAGCAGCCGGTAGAAGTTGTAGAAGATAACAACACCCCGACGGACGGCGGCCAGGAAGTTCCGCAGCAGGAAACGGTGGAAGAACCGGTAACGCCGCAAACCGGCGGCCAGGCGGCAGGCGGAATGAATCTCTTCATGATCGGCGGTATCATTGCCCTGATCGCTGTGATCGGATTGATTATCGTGGTTATGAAGAAGGAAAAAGAAGCTGACAGCGAGGAATAAAGGAGAAAAGAGTCGGTCCGGATTTATTTCCTCGTCAGAATGATTTAAAATGGAAAGGATTCCGGCGGGTCCATTCTGAAAAAACGATACGGACAACAGAAGTAAAAACAGAAGGACATCGCAGGGTGTCCTTCTGTTGTCTGACTGATTAAGAGGAATGGAAATATGAACTTGCTAAGACCGGGTAGGCTTTTTCAGCTGATCGCCCAGAAACATCAGAAGGGCGGCGGCCGCCAACAGCGCAAGCATGATGAATTTGCCGGAAGGACTGGATAAAAACAAAGCCAGAGGGCCCAGCCCGGGAAAGACCGCGACGACTTTGCCAATGAAGCGGGCATACGCGACCGGTTCGCGGTCTTCCGCCTGATTGGCGTCGCCCTTTGTGATCAACTGTGAATGTTCCGATTGATTTTCCACGACCCGGTGGGTGACGACGGAGGATGAAGCCGCGCCTGCGCGGAAAACGATGACCTCGCCGCTGGAAACGGCAGCGGGATCCGCCGATTTTGCGCAGACCAGACTGCCGGTGGGAATACCCGGTTCCATACTGCCGCTGGTTATGGCGTAAAGATGAAGCCCGGAAAGCGGGGGCAGGGTCAAAAATAAAATCAGAAACAGTGAAACTGAAATCAGAATCAGACCGGCGCCATGATAGACAACGCTCAGCCGGCGCTGTCCTGGCGAGGATAAATCCGTTTTGATTTGCGGTTGTATTTTCATATTCAGACTCCTAACGTTTATCTTCATTGTAAAGCGATTTGACGGGCAGTGTCAAATTAAAAGACAGAGGGAAGCGAGGAAAACGTCAGTGAGCGTTGTCAGCGCTTCAGACAGAAAGGGGGGAGCAGGATGAAGCAACGAAAAAAAACCGGACAGGAGCGTTTGATCTTTGCCGGTATGGCTGTCTGCATCGGCGTGTTGGTTTACTGCGCTTTTCAATTTAGCCGTTATATTGAGGAAAGCCGGAATCATCAGAAAGCCCGGGAAGAGGCTGTCAGCCGCTATGTGAGCGCGCAGCCGGCGGGTTCTGAAGATGCTGCGGACTTTTCTGTGGATTTTGCCGGACTGCGCTGCGTGTCAAAGCATGTGGTCGGCTGGATCCGCATTGCCGGATTGGAAGTTATTGATTATCCGATCGTTCAAGGCTCTGATGATACATATTATCTGCGCCATACCTGGGATGACCGCGTCAGCCGGTATGGAGCGATTTTCATGGAATGGGAGAATCAGCCGGACTTTAACGACCTGCATACGATTCTCTATGGTCACAGTATGAACGACGGAAGTATGTTCGGCAGCTTGAAGCAGTATGCCAATGCGGATTTCTATTCCCAATTCGGCGGAGAGATTACGATCAGCCTGCCTGCGGAAACACGGAGATATCGGATATTTTCCGTTGAATATGCGCAGCCGGACGCGTTTAACGTCTATACGATCGGCTTTGGTCACGATGAAACCTACGCGGAGTTCATCCAGGGCTTTCATGAACGGGCGTTATACAAAACCGATGTGGAAGCAACCCGGGCGGATTCGGTTCTGACGTTGTCGACCTGTTCGGATAACGGGGAGCGCCGGTTTGTCGTTCATGCCCGGCTGGAGTCTGTCCAGCCGCATAATTCATGAGAAAGCAGGGCGATCCAGCTCTGCTTTTTTTTACCGCATCGTGAAACCGGAGCTTCGTGGAAATCCTTGAAACCTGTGCTCGCGTTTAACACGTCTTGTGGACATTGAGGAAAGATTTATCAGGAGAAAATAATAAATTCTATAATTATATATGATTTGTGAATAATTTATTCGACAGGTTTGCGCCTCCATGATAGACTAAGGAAAAGGGAGGAAACTTTGATATGACAATGCAGGTCAGCTTTGAAAAAATCGACGTCACCCCGGCGCTGCCGGTCCGGCTTTCCGGCTTCGGCAAGATCCGCTGGGCACAGACTGCCCATGATCCGCTGTATGCCCGTTTGCTTTTGTTCAGCGGGGAACAGGAGACGCTGTGGATCCAGATCGACTGGTGTGCGGCGGACGCCATGCTTTACCAACAGATTGCGGAATTAACGGGGATTCATGCGCCGCATCTGATCCTTTCTTCGACGCATACGCATTCCGGCCCCTGCGGCACGGTGCGCTGCGATCAGGGAATTCTAAAGGGACTGGAACCTGTTTTCGGCGAGTATAACGCCTGTTATGTAACGGAAACCGCCCGGCGGATTGCGGCGGGTGTCGAGCGGCTGCGGACGCAGAAACAACCGTTTGCGTGGCGGATTCTGCGCGGTACCGTCAGCGGGTTGGGGACCGACCGGCATGATCCAACGCTGCCAAGCGATCAGGACGCGTTTGTTCTGGAACTGATCACGCAGGATAAGAAACGCTGTCTGTGGACGCGCATGGCCTGTCATCCGACGGTGCTCAACGGTGAAAATCTGATGTTGAGCGCAGACTTTCCGGGCGCGTTGGAAAGCTGCTTCGCGGATGCGGAGATGGTCGCCTTCGTCAACGGCAGCTGCGGCGATATGAGCACACGGTTTACCCGCCGGGAATCCAGCTTTGCGGAAATGGAGCGAATGGCGCAGCTGGCGGCCGATCAGCTGAAAACGCTGCTGAACCAGCCGGAGCCGCTGTCCCCGGGCGCGAATCTGACGCTTGAGGTTCATCAGAAAACCTTCATGGTTAAGGCCAAGGTCCTCGATTCGGTTGAAGTCGCGGAAGAAAAAGTAAGGACGCTGAGCGCACAGGTCAAACAGGCACGCAGGGAAGGCGCTGATGCCAAAGCACTGCGTTTATTGGAATCGCTGAAAGAAGGTGCAGAGAATAATTTACTGTCCTGCCGCAACGCTTCCGGTCTGCGCGAGATCCCGCTGTCAATTTCCTGCATTCAGCTGCCTTCCGTCAAGCTGATCACCGTGCCGGTCGAGCTTTTCAGCAAGCTGAGCAATCCGGTGAAGGCGCGCTGGAACGCGGAATTCATCGGCTACACCAACGGCTATTCGCTGTATATGGCGGATGAAAACGCCTATGACCAGCAGTTCTACGAAGCGATGAGCAGTCCGTTTGAAAAGGGCGCCGGAGAACAGCTGATCCGTGAGATCGGCGACTGGCTGGCAACGTTATAGAAAGAACTCCCGGAATGGGGTAAAACAGGAATCCGGAGGATATAGATGGATTTCAGCTTTATTTCATCGGTGATTGAGATTTGCGGGCGGCCTGTTTCAGGCCGCTTTTCAAATCTTTGTCTTGAGTGCGGTTTGAAGCGTCATAAGCGTGAACGATTTCCCGCGCACACGTTTTAAATCATGGTATAATAAACGCGAGTTTATAAAATCAGACTAGCGCTCCAGAACTTGAGCAAGGGGGAACAAAATGAGAAATTCCTGGATATTTCCGGTGTTGTTTTTTATGATTATCTTTGGATTTGGCGGGATCTTCAGCGGCCTGCTTTTTCCGCTGATCATCTTTTTCATCATTTATAAATCAGTGACAAAGAATAATGAGGAGCGGCAGACAATCCGCCGGCGTTCTTCTTCCGGACAAAGCCGCACGCGTCTGTCCGGCCGGCAGAGCGATCTGGTCAACGAAGCGCTGAGCCGCTATTTCCGCACGCATGAAAAGCTGCCGCTGCTGGAAGAAATCAGCCTGCGGCCGGAAAAGGCGGAATACACCGGACTGCGCAATCTGGTCCTGCTGAAGGACGACGACTGCATCGGCACGCTCGACGAGTTCGGCGAACGCTATCCGCGGTTGTATAACGAGATTCTGCGCTTACTGGTGGAGTTCGCCAAACAGCCGCAGACGGAAGAAAAACCGCAGACCACGGCTGATCAGAAACCAGAAGTCCCGGCGGAAGAAGCCGATTTGCCGCAGGCAGAGCCGGCCCAGCCGGAATTGGATCGGGCGGAAGCCTATATTGAAAAAATCAACGCTCTGAATACCGAGATTGCTAACGAGTCCATCACTAACGGCCTGTACCAGACCTGCGCGCTGTTGAAACATCTGGCGATCGCTGAGGAAAAATTCCCGGAGAATAAAGATAAGCTCGACAAGCTCTATCAATACTATCTGCCGATTCTGCTGGACATTCTGGAAAATTACAAGAACATCGGCCAGTCTGCGTCCAATCATGAAGATTTCCATGAAGCGGAGGATCGCCTGAACAAGACGATCATTCTGATCAACGAAGCGATGAAGACGATCAGCGCGACGATGGCGGAAGACGATTTGATGAGTTTATCCGCTGACATGACCACGCTGGAAGCCCTGTTGAAAAAAGATGGTCTGGTTCAGGAAGGCACGCTCTCCGGCGTCAGAAAGTAGGTGAATCCATGAGTCAGAAACGTAAAAACACCGATTATTTAGATGATTTGTTTGATAAACACTTCAATGATAAAGATTTCATGAATACCAACCTCGCCGATTTCGGACAGATGGTGCGCGACACGATCAATGAGGAAGCCCGCAAACAGGGCTACGATACGATGAGCGATCTGATCAGCGGCGAGATTCAAAAGGGTCTCAGCGGCAGCCGGACCCGCAAACGTCCGGTCAGCGCCGCCGTGCATCGCCGTCACGGCCGTTACCGCACGCGCTATGAGTATGTGCGGGAGATGCTGGAAAACGTCGTGTATCCTCCGCGTCAGCGCGGCTATTACCGCGATGGGCATCAGGATGCACTTCAGCGCTATCTGCGCCGCATGGCGATCAACCAGAATGATATGATGATGTATGAAAAGATCGTCGACGAGGAAATCCGCAAATATTACCAACAGAATTCCCGTCAGCGAAGCAATAAATATGACGAGGGCTATTACGACGGCCTGAAGCTCGTCGCGCGCGCGTTGAAGCAGTCCCGCGATTTGATGATGGAAGAGATCAGCGACCGGCTTGCGGCCGCGCTGAAAGTCTATTAGAGGATAATCCATGGCGAAGGATAATGAAAAAAAAGATCTGGAACAGCTGATGAATTCGATGTTCCGCGGTCACCGGCTGAATACCGTTTCGGCCGAAGACTATCTTGAACAGGTTAAAAAAAGTCAGAATGAAGTGCAGACGGGTCTGGATCAGGCACAGGCACATCAGAAACAAGCGGAGGATACGCTGAGCACGACGGAAAACGCCGTCGATCAGCTCAACGCGATCCTGCATCAGCAGAGCGAGGATTTACAGAAACAAGCAGAGGCCCTGCGCGATCAATCCCGCGATCTGGGGTTTACCGATCAGGATTTTGCGAAGCTGCAGGCCGAGGTGCAGAAGGATTTCGGGATTTCGGTCGACGTCGAGAATCATCAGAAGCGGCAGGCTCAGGATCTGCGGGCTGTGCTGAATGGAATGCAGGAAGCCGCAAAACAGACGGAGACCGTCGTTTTAGGTCAGGAACCGTTTCTGGCGGATTTGGCGCGGGCTTTTTTCCGCCCGTTGGCCAGCGGGCAGCCGGAGGACCAGATGCGCAATGTATTTGTGATCAGCGGCCCGGCCGGCAGCGGCCGGCATCTGGCCCTGGCCACGATGATCAACATTCTGGCGGAAAAACACTGGCTGGCCAGTGCGGAGGTCGTGACGATCAACGGCTCGCATTATGCCGGCAGCGATCAGGAAAAAGTCTTCATTCAGGACATTTACGCGGCATCCTGCGCACCGGCGGAAGTGATCGTGATCGAACAGGCGGAAGCGCTGTATCCGCCGTTTCTCAACCAGCTGATGAAGCTGTGTCAAAATGAAGAAGTGACGTTAAACAAGCGCTACGTTTTGAATAAAGGAAAACAGCTGGTGGAAGCCGGCAGCTCGTTAGTGACGCAGACGGTGTCCACTTTGAAGCTGACGAACAAATATATCGTCTTTCTGACGACTTCACGCAAGGCACTGATGCAGAACTTCCCGAATTCGATGGTGGAACAGATTCTTGATCAGCCGGCAACCCAGCCGTTAAGTCAGGAGGTGCTGCTGACGATTTATCAGCGGTTATTAAACGAAAGCGTGCAGACCGCGAAGAAACAGCTGAACGTGACGCTCCTGTTGGACGACGATGCGGCGCAGAAACGGCTGGCGGTTCTGGAAACCTCTGCCGGGGCACTGGCTCTGGAAAAAGATGTGCGTCAGCTGAACGCAGCCTTAAACGAGCTGTGCCTGAAGCAGCCGGAGCCGGTTTTAAAGGTCCGCGCAGAAGCGGGACAGGAATGGGTGTTTGAAGTGAACGGCCAGCGGTTGGCGATTTCGGATCTGATCCGGCTGGAAAAGGACGATCTTGACGCGATCCGCAAGGAAATGGACGCGATCGTCGGTCTGCAGGAAGTCAAGGACACGCTGCGGTCGATGGAAGAACATTACAAAGTGACGCAGCTGCGGCAGAAACAAGGGTTAAAAGCCGCCCCGCTGTCCCGCCACATGATCTTTACCGGCAATCCGGGGACAGGCAAGACGACGATGGCCCGGCTGGTCGCCCGGCTGTTTAAGGCGCTCGGCTTGTTAACGCAGGGGCAGCTGATCGAGGTCAGCCGCAGCGATCTGGTCGGCCGCTATGTCGGCCATACCGCGCCTTTGACCCAGCAGATCATCGAATCCGCGCTGGGCGGCGTGCTGTTTATCGACGAAGCCTATTCGTTAGTCCGCGGCAAGGACGACAGCTTCGGTCTGGAAGCCGTCGATACGCTGGTTAAGGGCATGGAAGATCACCGCGACGATCTGATCGTCATTCTCGCGGGTTACAGCCGTGAGATGGAAGAATTCCTCAACGCCAATTCCGGCTTGAAATCCCGGTTCCCGAATATTCTGAATTTTGCCGACTACACCGGCAGCGAACTGACGCAGATCGCTGTTTCGCTGGCGCAGGGCAAAGATTATGTGATCGACGAGAGCTGTCTGAATGATCTGACGATTTATTTCAACGCCGTCCAGATGAATTCCGCCGCCCGCAGCGGCAACGGCCGTCTGGCCCGCAACACGGTGGAAAAAGCGATCCTGAACCAATCCCGCCGCATTCTCAGCGACCCGCAGGCACGAATGGATCTGTTGCTTCGGGAAGATTTCGATCTCGAACTGTCCGCATGAATGCGGGTCTATGAACAGCGGTGAGAAAGATGATAAATCAGCGAAGTCTCCAAGACTAAAACAAGCTGTCCTCTGCGGCAGCTTTTTCGTTGAACGCTGCGGGCCAAGGTTTAAAATCAGAAATTGTGGCAAGCGCGGAAGGGAGGGGAAAGGGTTTGATCGTCTGCCGCTGTTTCCTTGAGAAACTGGAAAGTTTCGCAAATGAACAAAATTGATTGCGGCCGACATCCCTGAGTTTCTTGACAAGCGGAAAGCGACCGTCTAAGATTAAAGAGGTAGATAAATAAATTGATAGAAAAGAGGAATTATCCATGGCTGAAGAGAAAATTACGCTGACGCTGAATCCCCAGATCACAGAAGAAGAAACCGTTGCGGAGCCGGCTGTGCAGCTGGAGACTGCCGATCAGCAGCAGGAAGTGAAATTAAGTCCGGAAGAACAGAAAATGGTCGACGACTTTTCCAAACAGATCGACGTTACCTCGTCCACAACCGTGCTGCAGTATGGCGCGGAAGCCCAGAAAAAAATCGCGGATTTCTCCGATTCCGCTCTGCAGAACGTCAGAACGAAGGATTTAGGCGAGGTTGGCGAGATGATGGCGGATCTGGTCGGCGAGCTGAAAGGCTTCTCTGCCGATGAAGAAGAAGAAAAAGGCTTGTTCGGCATGTTCAAGAAAACGACGAACAAGATGGAAAAGATGAAAGCCCGGTATGACAAGGCCGAGGTAAACGTCAATAAGATTTCCAAGGCGCTGGAGGATCATCAGATCACGCTGATGCGCGACATCGCTCTTCTGGATCAGCTGTATGAGAAAAACATGGTTCATTTCAAGGAACTGACGATGTATATTTTAGCGGGCAAGAAAAAGCTGCAGGAAGTTCGAAGCAAGGATCTGCCGCAGCTGATCGCCGCCGCGCAGAAGAGCGGTTTGCCGGAAGACGCGCAGAAGGCGAACGATCTGGCCAACGCCTGCGATCGGTTTGAAAAGAAGATTCACGATCTGGAACTGACGCGCACGGTCGCCCTGCAGATGGCGCCGCAGATCCGTCTGGTTCAGAATAATGATACGCTGATGACGGAAAAAATCCAGTCGACGCTGGTCAACACGATTCCGCTGTGGAAAAGTCAGATGGTGCTGGCGCTGGGCCTGAACCACTCCAAGCAGGCGATGGAAGCTCAGCGCGAGGTCAACGAGATGACCAACCAGCTGCTGAAGAAGAACGCCGACACGCTGAAAATGGCAACGATCGAAACCGCGAAGGAATCCGAGCGCGGCATCGTCGATATCGAAACGCTGCAGCATACCAACGAAGCGCTGATCTCGACGCTGGACGAAGTCGCTCAGATTCAGAAGGAAGGCCGCCAGAAGCGGATCGAAGCCGAAGCCGAGCTGCGCAAGATCGAAAAAGAGCTCAATCAGAAGCTGCTGGAAATCAACCGCTGAGCCGGCGGTTTTCAGATACGTCAAAACAAAACGGAAGTCCGGATGGAGTTCCCGTTTGTTTCGCAGGCGTTTTTGTGCGCAGAGATCAAGGATTAAAACAAAAAGAATTCCTATCTTTGCCGGAGTGAAACCCGGACGGAGCGGAATTCTTTTTTATTTTCACACTTTGCGCTGCGGGCAGATCTGTTTGCGAATGTCTGCGCAGTGATCAACCCTGGATTAAAAATAGCGAGACCCCGCGGCATCGTGCAATCCTGCGTCAGGATTGGCTGGAATTATTGCGGGGAAAGGTTGGAGTATTCCTGACAGACCTCAATAAATGCTTGAGCGGAGGGCGTCAGGTATTTGTTGCGGTGGTGAATGATGCTGCAGGTGCGGTTGGGCAGCGGGGAGGCCAGCGGCAGCCCGGCGATCGCACCGCTTTGAATTTCGTTTTTGACCAGCTCATACGGCAAAATCGAGATCCCGATGTTCTCCTTGACGGCGTTGATGATCGAGCGGGTGCTCGTGCTTTCCCACAGCGGCGTGATCTGAACCTCGGCCGTGACCAGCAGGGCGTCGACGACCTCGCGGGTACCGCTGCCCGGTTCTCTTAATAATACCGGGTAATCGGCAAGCGCTTTGACTGTGCATTTGGGACTTTGAGTCAGCGGATGCATTGGGGCCGTAATGACGATCAGCCGGTCGGTGTAAAACGGTACGCAGACGATATCCGGCGAATACGACAAGCTTTCCACTAACGCCAGGTCAAGCTGGTTCGTCAGCACTTTGTCTTCAATGATCCGTGAATTGTCGATCAGAACCTGCGTGCGGATCTGGGGAAACCGCAGGTTGAAGCGCCGGACTAACTGCGGCAGCATCTGCGTCCCGGTTGAGATACTGGAACCAATCCGCAGCGTTCCCGCGCTGTCCCAGTTTTTCAGCTGCGTCTCCATATCGTCGAACGATTCGATGATGTGGCTCGCATAGCTCAGCATCTTATTGCCCGATTCCGTCAGATACAACTTTTTGGAGATCCGGTCGAATAAGAGAATTCCATAGTATTCCTCCAGCTGCCGGATCGCCAGCGAGACCGCCGGCTGGCTCAAATGCAAGCTTTCCGCGGCCTTGGTGATGCTTCCCGTGCGGCAGACTTCAACAAAAATCCGCAGATGACGCAGGGTCATAATCAACGCTCCTTCCTGAAATCGAATTCATATCAAAAATGATATGTTATTTATAAAATTATATTATTGTCTTTATGAGAACACAAGTCTTATAATAGAGCGGGAGGAAGAAGAGATGACACAAATGGAAGAGAAGAAAAAGCCTTCAAAATTACAAATGTATGCGAAAATGTTCGCTTCGACATTTACGTTAAGCATGTTTACGTTCGGCGGCGGGTTCGTCATTGTCCCGTTGATGAAAAAGAAGTTTGTCGATGAGCTGCATTGGATCGACGAGGAAGAAATGCTGGACATGGTGGCGATTGCCCAGAGTTCCCCGGGCGCGATCGCGGTCAACGGTTCGATCATCATTGGCTACCGGCTGTTAGGGGTGCCGGGCGCGCTGGTCAACATCGTGGCGACGGTGCTGCCGCCGTTAATTATCTTAACGATTATTTCTTATTTCTATGCGGCGTTCCGCAGTTCGCCGATTGTCAGCGCCGTGATGCGCGGCATGCAGGCGGCGGTGGCGGCGGTCATTCTGGACGTCGTCTGGAACATGTTAAAGGGATTAGTGAAAGAAAAGAACGTCGTCAAGTATTTCCTGTTGGTCGCGGCGTTCATCGCCAGCGTTTACTTTAAGGTTAACATCCTGATCATCATCGTCGTCTGCGGCGCAATCGGGACAGTGGATTACATGACGCGGGAGAAGAAAGCGAAAGAAGGGGAGGAACAGAAATGAATATCTTTATCCAGCTGTTTCTGAGCTTTTTCCAGATCGGCCTGTTCAGCATCGGCGGCGGCTACGCGGCGATGCCGCTGATCCAGAGTCAGGTCGTTGAAATTCATCAGTGGCTGACGATGACGCAGTTTGCGGATATCATCACGATTGCGGAAATGACGCCGGGACCGATCGCGATCAACTCTGCGACGTTTGTCGGCACGCATATCGCGGGTCTGCCGGGCGCGATCATCGCGACGATCGGCTGCGTGGCCCCTTCCTGCATCATCGTCTTATCCCTGGCTTACGTTTATACCAAATATAAAAACCTGTCGTTGATGAAAGGCATTCTGTCCGGTCTGCGCCCGGTCGTCATCGCTCTGATCGCTTCGGCGGGGCTGTCGATCTGCAAGCTGGCGTTCTTCAAAGAAGGCGCGGCGGGCTTCGGTCTGGAATTTCTTGACCCGCAGAATCTGATCTTCTTTGCGGCGGCGTTCTTCATTCTGCGCAAATGGGAACCAAGCCCGATCAAAGTCATGGTCGGCGTGGGCGTGATCAGCGCGCTGCTGAGCTTTATTTAATCCATTTCTTTTGAAAGGAACGGACACACGCCGTTCTTTTCTTTTACCTGTTATGTCAGAAAACCGGCTGCGGACTTTGAGAAGCGCTGAGGGCTGCCACGCAACGGCGCCCGCTTTGGACAGATCGCGAAATTCCAGTCGTTTTGCCCCTGAAATTTTGATACAATAAAAGCAGAGAGAAAGAAAGAGGGCTGTTATTATGAGTATTCCTGTACCGGCAAAATACATCGCCGACTTTGAAAAGCGCGGCTTCGGCATGTTTATCCACTGGGGACTGTATTCCCAGTTAGCGCAAGGGGAATGGACGATGAACCTGCATCATATTTCCCAGGAAAAGTACACCGAGCTGTTCAACAACTTTACGGCGGAGGACTTCGATGCAAAGAAGATTGTGGCGCTGGCCAAACAGGCGGGCATGAAATACATCACGCTGACGACGCGGCACCACGACGGTTTTTCATTGTACGATACCCGCGGTTTGACCGATTACGACGTCATGCATACACCGTGCGGACGGGATCTGGTCAAAGAATTTGTCGAGGCCTGCCGCGAGGAAGATATCCTGCCGATCCTGTATCACACGACCTTAGACTGGGTTCATCCGGATTTTGACGCCGATTTCGACGCTTATCTGGAATATCTGTCCAAGTCGGTGGAGATTCTGTGCACACACTATGGGAAAATCGGCGGGCTGTGGTTCGACGGCAACTGGTCCAAGCGCGATGCGGACTGGAAGCTGGATGAGTTCTACGGCATGATCCGGCGGCTGCAGCCGGATGCGATGATCATCAACAACACCGGTCTGTCCCGTCAGGGCGAAGCCGGTCATCCTGAGCTGGATTCCGTTACGTTTGAACAGGGTCAGGCGACGCCGATGGATCGCGAAGGCAAGGCCAAATACATCACGGCGGAAATGTGCCAGACGATGAACCGGCATTGGGGCATCGCGGCGCATGATCTGGATTACAAGAGTCCGCGTCAGATGATCGAACGGCTGTGTCATGCCCGCAAGGTCGGGGCCAACTATCTGCTGAACATCGGGCTGACCGGCCAGGGCGGCGTTACGAAGATGACGGAAGCGTTATTGGAAGTCATCGGCCAGTGGACGGCGATGGCGAAGGATTCGCTGTACGATGGCAAGGTGTGCGATATCCGCTGCAGCCATGAAAAAGACTTCGTGCTGGAAAAAGACGGGGCGGCGTATGTGTATGTCCACGATCTTCCGCTATTGGGGCCGAAGGACGTCGTCGCGGCGTATGAAAGCACCGATGAGGATCATTCGCTGTCCAAACTGCACCGCAAGGTCAAATCGATCCGCTGGATCGACAACGGCGAGGAATTATTGTTCAGCCAGAAGGATGACGTCTGCAGCTACCGCGCTGTCGGCTTCCCATATGGCAGCCACTGGATTGTGCGTGTCGCCAAAGTGGAGTTTGAATAAGCCGGGGCTTCGTAACTTTTAAGCAAGCTTAACTCAACAAAACATAAGATAACGCTTTCCAAGATCTGAGAATTAAACTGGGATAGGAGACCGAATTAATTTATAGTGGAAGCAATGATATAAAAGCTGGCCATATCCAGCCTGAATTCAGGCTGAGCATGACCAGCTTTTTGTTTTGGTTTGAATGAAAATTCGAGCGCAGAATCCAAGGCTTTTAAGTTTCGTGAAATTCCAAGTCTGTTTTAGCGATATTAATAAACCCGCTGCTTCCACAGGCCGGTTTGATAGCGCCGGCGGCAGAGCACAAACCGCAGCACAAAGTCAACAAGCAAGCCGATCCACGGTCCGATCACACCCAATCCGACCGGATAACATAAGAGCCAGGACAGGGCCGGGCGGATGATCGTGGTCGAAACTAAGGCATACACCGCGATTAAGCGTGTGTCCCCGGCTCCGCGCAGCGCGCCGCCATACACCGTCATCGCGCTTAAAGAAGGGACGCTGAGCGCGAACAGTATCATAATCCACGATCCCAGCCGGATGATTTCCGGATCCGCGGTAAACATTTGAATCAACGGCGCGCGAAACAGGATCAGCCCGGCCACCATGAGAACCGCCATCGTCATCGCCAGCCGGTTGCAGATCACAGTGACGCACTCCGCCCGATCGCTGCGCCTGCGGCCTAAATTCTGGCCGACTAAGGCCGCCGCGGCGGCCGCAAAGCCGTCGTAGCAGCTGAAACAGATGTTGCAGATATTCATGCAGATCTGATGTGTCGCAAACATCTTGGTACCCAGGCCCGCGACGATTAAGGCATACAGGAAGAAACCCAGCCGCATGCACAGCTGTTCCACAAACGCGCTGAACGAAATCTCGCCGACCGGCGCCAACACCTCCCGGCTTGGCAGCCAGCTTTTTTTCAACGTCAGCCGGAGCTTGCTTTTGGGACTGACCAACGACTGGACGCTCATTAAAAACGCGATGAAGCAGCCCAGTGCCGTCGCGATCGCCGCGCCCGCCACCTCTAAGCGCGGAAAGCCAAAATGTCCGCCGATCAAAAGATAATTGAAAACCACATTGATCCCATTGGCCGCCAGATTGGTGCGCATCGAGATCTTACTGTTGCCGGCGCAGCGCTGGGCGGCGTTGATCGTCATCCCGATATTGCCGAAGAACTGGCCGACGATGACAATCCGGAAATACTGCACCGCCAGATCAATCGTGTCCGCCTGCGCGCCCGCGAATTGGATGTAAGGCCGGGCAAACAGAAACGATAAACCGCAGACCAGCGCCGAGATCAGCACGGACATCAACAACGACTGCCGCAGACAGGTATTGGCGTCGTCCAGCCGGTTGGCGCCGATCCGGCGGGAAATGATCGCCGTGATGCCGACGTTCAGGGAAGCGATGAACGCAATCGCAATAAATTTCGGCTGGTTGGTCAGGCCGATCGCCGCAATCGCGGTTGTGCCCAGAGTGCTGACCATGATCGTATCGACCAGCGACGCCAATCCGACGAAGATCGATTCCACCGTCGCCGGCCAGGCCAGGTCGATCGTTTCTTTCAATAAATGTCTGCCTTCCTGGGGATCGAAGCCGGAGGGCAGAAACGGCTGAAGCTTTAAATTCATTCGTTATTCCTCTATCGTTCAGACACAGTGTCTGAAAATCTAATTTATTATAACACCGCCCCTGCGCTGCGGGAAGCACAAGAAAAAAGTCTGCTTTTGAACAAGCTGAACGATTCTGAGGAAACCCGGTTACTTCGTTAGCCGGCAGTGCCGGCTGTCAATGAATCGGGATACACAGCATTACTTCGTTAGCCGGATTGTCTGGGGAAACCAATGAAGCGTCAGCCGCAATCCTTTTCCACCAGCTCCCGCGCCAGCCAGCGGCAGGGGTAACGTCCGCTGGTCAGCTCCTGAATTTTTTCGATTAAGGAAGAATTTGTCGTTAAAAACTCGTAGACCACCTGTTCGCCATACTCTTTTGCCACGATGTCCGCCTGATCCTTTAATAAATAATCCAGCTTGCCGATCAGGTCGTAGGAAAACGTCAGCGTGTAGCGGTCCATCTGGATCGTTTCCACCTTCGGCGCCAGCTTCAGCGTTTCGCTGACCGATCGGGAATACGCCCGAACCAAGCCGCCCGCGCCCAGTTTGATTCCGCCGAAATACCGCACCGTGACGGCGCAGCAATCCTGCAGGCCGCTGAGCTTCAAGGATTCCAGCATCGGGACGCCCGCAGTCCCGCCGGGCTCTCCCGCGTCGTTGGAACGCTGCAGTTCGTTGTGCTGCCCGGCGATATACGCGTAACAATGATGATTCGCTTCCGGATGCAGCTTCCGGATTTCCTGAATAAACGCCTTGGCCTGCACTTCATCCAGACATTTGCGTACATAACAGATAAATTCCGACCGTTCGATCACGATCGTGTGATGAAAATCTTCTTTCAGCCGCATGCGATCACCTCTTGGTTTTCATCTTATCATGATTTCAAGCCGCAAACAATCCTTCCCGTTTTCATCGTTTTAGGGATCGAAGCTTGTTCTATAAAACAAAAGAAAAACCGGAACACCCATTCCCGGCGAAATCCTTTTGAAATAAGACTTGTAGAATAAGCCCAATTCAACTAGAATAAGACTATTGATTTAAGAAAGCAGGGGTTTTATGAGTAAATTCAATTCCGATAAAATGGGGACCATGCCGGTCGGCAAGCTGCTTTTCAGCATGTCGGTGCCGGCGATCTTTTCGATGTTGGTTCAGTCGTTATACAACGTTGTCGACAGTATTTTCGTCGCACAGGTCAGCGAAGACGCGCTGGTCGCGGTTTCGATCGCCTTTCCGCTGCAGATGCTGATCATCGCGCTGGCGCTGGGCGTCGGGGTCGGCACCAATGCGCTGATCGCCCGCCGGTTAGGCGAGAAACGCCGGGAGGAAGCGAATATTGCGGCGAATACCGGAATCGTGCTGTCGTTGATCAACATGGCGCTGTGCATGCTCGTCGGTCTGTTTCTGGCCAAGCCGTTTGTCGGCCTGTTTACGCAGGACGCCGCGGTGTTTGCGATGGGGTCGCAGTATTTGATGATCGTCATGGTATTCTCAGTCGGCGTCATGATTGAAATGACCTGTTCGCGCGTGCTGCAGGCAACCGGCAACATGATCGTGCCGATGATTTCGCAGCTGATCGGCGCGATTACCAATATTATTCTTGATCCGATTTTCATCTTCGGTTATTTCGGCGTACCGAAAATGGGCGTGGCCGGCGCGGCGGTGGCGACGGTTATCGGTCAGATCCTGGCGATGATCTTCGTCTTGATCGTCTTGAAAGTCGGCACGCATGAGGTCGATATCGCGCCATGGCGGCATCATCCGCAGATGCAGGCGGCCAAGGATATCTACCGCGTCGGGATTCCGACGTTTGTCATGAACGCGATCGGTTCCCTGACGACGACTGCGATGAACGCCATTCTGATGAGCTTTTCTGCAACGGCAGTGGCGGTTCTGGGCATCTATTTTAAGCTTCAGTCGTTTGTCTTCATGCCGATTTTCGGCTTAAACCAGGGTGCCATGCCGATTCTGGGCTACAACTACGGCGCGGCGGATGAAAAACGCTTCACCCGCACGCTGGCGCTCTCTTTCGGCGTGGCGGTCGCGATCATGCTTGTCGGCACGGTGCTGTTCTGGACGATGCCGGAGATGCTGCTGAAGCTGTTCAACGGCTCTGATCAGATGCTTCAGCTGGGCGGCTATGCGCTGCGGGTGCTGGCGCTGTGCTTCTTGCCGGCGGCCTGCAGCATCATCATGACGACGATGTTCCAGGCGTTAGGCAAAGGCATGATGAGCTTGGTCATGTCGTTATTGCGCCAGCTGGTATTCATCATTCCGCTGGCCTGGATACTCGGCCAGCTGGGCGGCCTGGGCGCCGTCTGGTTCTGTTATCCGGCGGCGGAGCTGCTCGTCGCGCTGATCTTCGTGCCGATCGCTTTAAAAACGATAAAGAAAAGTTTTGAAGCGGAACGGCAGGAAACCGGGGCATATTAATAAAATACCGACGCGGCGCATAGACATGATCCGCGTTGTGAAAGTCATTGAAAACTTTGGATTTCCAATTCCGGTAAGCTAAAAAAACAGCCGGCATAACGCAGACAGGGAGGTCGCGAGTCTGATCATGAAAAAAGCATGTATCTTTTTATACGGCGCTTCGGCGGCGCTGATGATTATCAGCACAATCTTTCAGCTGCAGCATCACCTCTACGCCAAGCTGGGCTATCTGGCGATGGCGCTGGGCGTGCAGCTGATCGGTCCGCTGGCGGTCAAAGGGTTGAAATTAAAAGACGCCTGGGGTTTGTTGTTCTGGACGCAGCTGTTCATCGCCGTCGCGATGATTATCGGCAATACGCTTAACGGCTATGCCATTCCCTGCTTTGACAAAGTTCTGCATTTCAGCTCCGGCATTCTGATCTGCGCCGGGATCACACTGGTTTATTGCTGGCTGAAACAACAATGGACGGAAGACTCGCGGCGCCATTACCTTTTAAAATGTCTGTCGATTCAGGGGATCAACATGATGATCGCCTTTCTGTGGGAATGCTTTGAATTCGCCTGCCTGATCTTTCTGAAGATCGACGCGATCAATCACTACACCCAGGGCGTTTATGATACGATGACAGATATGATCGTCTGCTTCTTAGGCGGCCTTGTCTTTCTGACCCTGCTGACGCGGCATGAGCGCAAAGGAAAAAACGATCCGCTGACCGCTTCGCTGAAGACGTTTTATCAAACCAATCTCAAAGACCGTTAAAAAAGCGGCCGATTAAAAACTGTCAGGGACTTCTACGCAGAAGACTGGCAGTTTTTATTTCGTTTTTTCAAGCGTTTCTTCGCGGGAAAAGACAAAAGCAGGATTAAAATTCAGACAAAGCGGAGAAACCGCCGTCCGGATCCTCTGTCCTCTTACGCAAAAACCGGCAAAATCGAACAGCGCTGATCAGACGGTTCTGCCGCAGAAAGGCGGGAAAATAAAAATAAATTAAATCCGCCGAGGCATACTAGAGGCCAGGAGGAAATCATGATGCAGATTGAAGGAATCGTCCGCGCTGTTCCGCAGCCGCACCTTGAAATCAAGACGGAGACCATGCCGGAAGGGGCGCTGATCGTCATGCTGGGAACCCTGTTATTCAAACAAAAGGCGGAAAGAAAAGGCTGTCTCTGGACACTGGAACTCCCTGCGGAAGCTTTTTCCCTGCAGCCGCTCACCGCCGGCGGCACCGTTGAAATCTGGCTGGCTCCGGAAGCCGGCGAATGCCTGACGCGCTGTCCTCAAGCCCTGCAGGAAGCCCTTCTGGCCAATCGAAGCGCTTGTTATTTTTTTCAGCTGCTTGATCCCTGGCAGCGGGAACGAATCATGAATTATGCTGAACAAGGTGCAGAGGAACAACGAATTCGCCGGATTGACAAAATCATCGCGATGCTCTATGAAAGACGTACTTTGTGAACTTGTGAAAGTAAAATAAGAAAATTAGCACTTATCTATTGACAGTGCTAAAAACTGTGATATACTAAAATTGCAAGTTGGGAAAGACCCAATGAAGCCAGGAATAAGACAGATAGAAAGAGGCGATTCAAGATGAGATTTGTACCGAACACCTGGATGGACAACTTGGCCGACGAGGTTCTTAAGGATCCATTTTTCAGAAAGAATAACGTCCCGGCTGTCATGAAAACCGATATTCGTGAGCGAGAAGATGGCTATCTTCTGGATATTGAACTCCCTGGATTTAAAAAGGAAGAAATCAAAATGGAACTGGAAGACGGTTATCTGACGATTGCGGCCGCCCGCACAGCTTCCAATGAAGAACGAAGCGAACAGGGCAAGCTCGTTCGCCAGGAACGTTTCAGCGGCAGCTGCACCCGGACCTACTTTATCGGTGAGGAAATGAATGTCGAGGATATTAAAGCCCGCTATGAGAATGGCGAACTGAAGGTCTTCGTCCCGAAGAAGGATCCGCAGGCGATGCAGACCAAAAAGACCATTTCGATTGAATAACTTCTCTGAGCAATCAGAGTTCTGATCAGGCAGGATCGCATAAGTTGAAAACAGAAAGAGGTGTGATGTATGAGATTACTACCGAGAATGATGTTTGACGACTTCTTTGATGACGTGTTTGACGAACCGCTGCTCCACCGCAACGCAATTACGGCGATGCGCTGTGACATCCATGAGAAGGACGGCAGTTATCTGCTTGACATTGAATTGCCAGGCTGCAGCAAGGAAGACATTAAGATGGATTTGGAAGACGGCTATCTGACGGTTTCCGCTATCCGCAATACCAATAAGGAAGAAAAGGATGATCAGGGCAATGTAATCCGCCAGGAGCGGGTTCAGGGCTCCTGCTCCAGAAGCTTCTATGTCGGCGAGGCGGTGACACCGGAGGATATCAAAGCTCACTATGAAAACGGCGAGCTGAAGATCGTTCTGCCGAAGAAGGATGCGCCGGCTGTGGAAAACAAGAAAACCATTATGATTGAATAACCCGGGCTTAGAATCAGCGGATCGCAAGTGCCGCTGATTTTTTCTTTTTGCGCTTTTGTCTATTCAGGGACAAAACCCGGCGTTTCGGCTGTTGGAAGTAAGCAATCCATTTTCATAAGATTGCAGCGAATGGAAAATATCCGTCTTGCTGAAGTCTGAGTTAATCCGCCGCCATGCCTGCCGTTTTAAAAAGCAGGCTGGGAATCCGGAAGAATTGACAGAATCTGACGATTGTCTATCGCATCCCTGTTCCCCTTCGGCTATACTGGGTCTGTAAACAATAAAGGAGGGAGAATCAGGTGAATACACTCGAAATTCTGGTCACCTGCCTGGCTTTGTCGCTGGATTGCTTTGTGGTCATGATGGCGCGGGGCGCGATGATGAATCCTCAGGAACATCGCCGTTCGCTGATGAACAGTTTGATCTTCGCCGGATCCAGTCTGTTGATGATCGTGCTGGGGTCGCTGGCCGGTTCTCTGATCAAGAGCCAGCTGGTGCTGCATGTCAATCAGGTAATCGCCGCGCTGATCCTGTTTGCGCTGGGCTGCTTCCTGCTGATTCAGGCATTTCGTCAAAAAGCTTTCGAGGAACGTCACGACGAAAGCTTTAACTACAAAAAAGTACTGATCCTGGGGTTGCTTACCAGCGTCGACGTGTTCTTGCTGGGCACGAGTATGACACTGCTTCAGACAGACTCGATTCAGGTATGTCTGATTTCAACGCTGGTTACGCTGGTCTGTGTTGAGCTGGGACAACAGATCGGCTATCGGCTGGGGCTGGCCTATCGCCGGACGATCTTCACGGCGGGCAGCGTCATTCTCTTTTTGATCAGTCTCAAGATTCTTTTCCAGGTGCTGACGCATCTGCGGTAGGGGGGACGAGCATGGAAAAACGGGGGATGATGAAACGTTTTCTGGCTGAAAGCCTGAAAGAACTCATGCTGCAGAAAAGTTTTGAGAAGATCACGATTAAACAAATCTGTGACAAAACCGGCGTCATCCGGGCGACGTTTTACAATTACTTCGAAGATAAGTACGCCGCTTTAAGCTACATCATCTATCTGGATACGGTGGAAACCGCACTCCCGTATATTGAAAAGAAGCAATTCCTTCAAGCTGTCAAAGCGATGCTCGATAACTTTGTGGAAAACCGCGAATTCTATCAGATCGCATTTCGGATCACGGGTCAGAACAGCTTTGAAGACTTGTTTGAAGAAAACGTCCAGCAGCTGTTTACCGAGATGTTCCGCCGTTATGGCCGGCCGGAGCAGTTAGGCACGATGAGCGAGGAAGAGCTGGCCGGATACTTCGGCAACAGTCTGTGCTATACGGTCAATCACTGGCTGTGCCGCAACCGCAGCATGGACAGCGAGACGTTCCTGAAGCAATACGGCGCGGTGGTCACCAGCTCGATTTTCGATTTCCTCGATATGCCGCAAAGCGGCGGCAGCGGGCTGTGAGTTTTGGGCAGGCCATTTGTAAAGTTCCCTTTCAAAATGGGGAAAACTTCACGGAAGAAGGCTTGACACAAAGACGGAAGCGTGATAATTTTTAGACAGTTAACCGACTGACGGAAGTGGAATTGACCACAGGGAAGTTAATGCTAAGCAGAGCCGACCGTCTGGGCCATTGTGGACCAGCAGTGCGGCTTTTTTTCGTAAAAGGAGGAGAACAGATGAAAGAGTATCAGCTGAAATACGGATGCAACCCCAACCAGAAACCAGCCAGCGTTGATATTGAAGAAGGTGACCTGCCCTTTACCGTTTTAAATGGACGGGCCGGCTATATCAATTTGCTGGACGCTCTCAACGCCTGGCAGCTTGTCAGGGAATTGAAGGAAGCGACCGGCATGGCCGCCGCGGCTTCCTTTAAACATGTATCTCCAGCCGGCGCGGCGATCGGGCTGCCCTTGGATGAAACAATGAAAAAGATCTATTTCTGCGAAGGAATCGAGCTGACGCCGATTGCCTGCGCGTATATCCGTGCCCGCGGTGCTGACCGGATGTCTTCCTATGGTGATTTTGCGGCGCTGTCTGAGGAATGTGATGAAGCCACGGCCCGTTTCTTATCTAAGGAAGTTTCCGACGGTGTGATCGCTCCGTCTTACAGTGAAAAAGCGCTTGAAATTTTACGCGCAAAACGCAAGGGAACCTATCTGGTCCTGCAGATGGATCCCAACTATACGCCCAAACCAATGGAAAGCAAAGAAGTGTACGGCGTGCGTTTCCATCAGCAGCGCAACGATGTGAAGATCGACGAAAATCTGCTTCAGAATATCGTATCTGAAAATAAGGAATTGCCGGAGGGAGCCAAACGCGATCTGCTGATCGCGATGATCACGGCCAAATATACCCAGTCCAATTCCGTTGTTTATGCCAAAGACGGCCAGGCGATCGGGATCGGCGCCGGCCAGCAGTCCCGTATTCACTGCACGCGCATGGCGGGCAACAAAGCGGATATCTGGCATCTCCGTCAGCATCCGAAGGTATTGAGCTTGCCGTTTAAAGAGAAGATCCGGCGGCCTGACCGCGATAACGCGATCGACGTCTATATTTCCGACGAATGGGAAGACCTGATGCGCGAGGGAAGCTGGCAGGAAGTCTTCACGGAAAAGCCGGAGGTCCTGACGGCAGAAGAAAAGAAAGCCTGGCTGGCGCAGGTCAGCGGCGTCTCCCTGGCTTCCGACGCTTTCTTCCCGTTTGGTGATAATATTGAACGGGCCCGCAAGAGCGGCGTGTCCTATATTGTTGAAGCAGGCGGCTCGGTCCGCGACGATCATGTCATTGATACCTGCAACCGCTACGGTATCGTTCTGATCTTTAACGGCGTGCGGCTGTTCCATCATTAAAAAGTTCCATCATTAAAAATAAGAACAAGCATTCAAGTTTGTCATTCTGAAAATAAAAAAGCGAAGAGAAGGATATCCTGATCAACCGGGGACACTGCGCGGTGTCCGGCATTGGCTGAAAAGGATATTCTTTTCTTTATATGGAAAAGAAGAAATGATCTTGAATGAAACTGACCGGGCTTAAATTGAAGAAGACGATTGATTGAATAAACAAAACAGCGTGATTTAAATTGGAAGAAAGAATTAAAAATGGCGAGTTAAGAAATGAAGCAAAACGAGAATTACCCCTCAATCGAAAAATGAACAAATAAGCAAAAAGGCTTTAAAATAAGGGGGAAACAAAGTGAGGGGAGAAAATACAAAAAAAATAAAAAAAGATGTTGACAGAAAAGGGGTGATTTGGTAATATTAATGAGCACCTCGCGAGAGGGCGTCGATCTTTGAAAACTAAACAGGAAGAAAAGCACAAATACAACGTCAATTCATAAAGCAGCTATTCTAAGGAATAGTGAAGATAAAACAAAGAGCTAACAAACTCTGACAAATGGAGAGTTTGATCCTGGCTCAGGATGAACGCTGGCG